>NZ_JBHXEM010000049.1:0-56232 GCF_042724755.1 Kitasatospora sp. NPDC127067
CCGGGGGCGGCTCCGGGGGTGGGTGCTCCGGGGGCTGGATGATTTTCAGACTGCCCACTCCGAGGGGTGGGGCGTTGAGACCGTTGGCAGTCTGAAAATCACCCGTCACGCCCCTCTCCGCACCCACCCCCTGCGCCGCCCCCTTCCGCAGCGCGTCCCTCTCGCGGGGGCCTCGCTGGGGAGGGAGGGGCACCTTTCGCGCTGGGGAGGGGGCACCTTTCGCGGTGGGGAGGGAGGGCACCTTTCGCGCTGGGGGTGGGGGTGCTCCTCCCGGTTGGGGGTGGGGTGTTGGGGTCAGGCGGCATGGGCGGCTTGGAGCCAGTTGGTGAACTCGCAGGCGAAGTGCCACTGGTGGCCGGTGGGGAGGAGGTCGGGGGCGGCTTCCGGGAACTGGACGGTGAGGCGGATGCGCAGGCCGTCGGGGGTGTCGGCGAATTCGTGGAGGACGTGGAGGACCTCGGTGCCGTCGGCGAGGGTGCCGGTGCCGCCGATGCGGACCGGGAAGGTGTCGTCGCCGGGGAGGTCGTGGTGGAAGTGGAGGAAGAAGCGGGCCGGGCCGGTGCCGATGGTTTCGATGATCTCGACCTGCTCGCCGGTGGAGTCGGCGAGGTAGTGCTCGGGGTTGGCGGCGAGCAGGGCGGCGCGGTCGCCGGTCTGCAGGCGGGACTGCCACCAGGTGAGGAAGGTGTCGGCGTCGATGCCGGTGGCGGTGAGTTCGGTGACGGCGGTGCGCCGGCGGCCGGCGGAGGCCCGGGCCCAGCCGGCCAGGGCGGTGTCGGCGGCGGTGGTGTCGGGGGTGAGCAGTTCGCGCGTCCGGTCGTCGCCGAGGCGCTGCTTGAGCAGGCGCAGGGCGGCGCGGGCGCGGTCGAGTTCCCAGGCGAGGACGGCCTCCCGGGGGTGGGGGGTGCCGTCGATCTCGGTGCGGATGGTGAGGCCGGGCTGCATGGCGTCGCTCCTTGAAGAGGGCGAGAAGACGGAGGAATTTTCTCCGCTTCTGGTGACGCTAGCATAGGGGGAGAGATTTTCTCCGGTTAGGGAGTTGTGGATGAGGGCCGACGCGGAGCGCAGCCGGCGCAGGATCCTGGACGCCGCCTGCGAGGTGTTCCTGGAGCGGGGCCCGGACGCCCCGTTGGACGCGGTGGTGCGGCGGGCCGGGGTCGGCCCGGGCACGCTCTACCGGCGGTTCCCCGACCGGGAGGCGCTGGTCCGCGAGCTGGTCACCGACCTGCTGGCCCGGCTCACCGAGGCCGCCGAGCAGGCGCGGGCGGCCGAGCCGGATCCGTACCTGGCGCTGCGCCGCTTCGTGCACGCCGCCGCCGATCTGCGGATGGGGGCGGCGATCGTGGTGCTGTTGGAGCACCTGGTGGTGGACGAGGAACTGGTGGCCGTTCGCCGGGGCACCGTCGTGGCGGTCGAGGGGCTGCTGCGGGCCGCGCGGGAGGCCGGGCGGCTGCGCCCCGACGTGGGGATGGGGGACCTGGTGCTGCTCTGCGTCCGGGTGTCCCGTCCGCTGCCGGGGGCGCTGGCGGCGCTGGACGCGGACGGCTCCTTGGTCCACCGGCACCTGGACCTCGCGCTGGCCGGGTTGGCCGGCGAACCGGACGGACCGCCGGGGCGCGCGTTGGGCTTCGACGAGGTGATCGCCGCGGCCGGGCGGCCCGGTGAGCCGGGTCCGGGGCGGGTGACAGAGTGACCGCCATGGACGAGGACGAGCTGGTGCGGGCCTGGCGGGCGGGCGAGCGGGAGCCGGGGGCGGTGCTGCTGGACGGGTTCCACGCGCTGAAGCACGCGCTGCGGTTCGGCGGCGAGGTGCGGCGGGTGGTGACCGCCGACCGGGCGGCTCTGCTGGCGTTGGCGGGTGAGCTGGCGCCGGATGTCGTGCCGGCGCTGGAGGGGCTCGCGGTGGAGGTGCCGGAGGCCGTGCTGCGGGGGCTGGTGCCGCGGTTGCACCCGACGGGGGTGGCCGCGTCGGCGGTGCGGCCCGGTGCGCGGGCGAACCGGGCGGTGCTGGCCCGCCGGCCGCGGACGGCGCCGGTGGTGGTGCTGGAGAATCCGCGCAACCTGGGGAACGTCGGGGCGGTGATCCGGCTGGCGGCGGGCTTCGGTGCCACCGGGGTGGTGACCACCGGGGACCTGGATCCGTGGCACCCGAACGTGCTGCGGGGCAGCGCGGGACTGCACTTCGCGACCGCGGTCGAGCGCTTGGATCCGGAGCAACTGCCGGACGGGCCCCTGTACGTGCTGGATCCGGAGGGGGCGGACATCCGGGACGTGCCGTTCCCCGACGAGGCGCTGCTGGTCTTCGGCACCGAGCGGCACGGCGTGTCGGAGGAGCTCAAGGCGCGCGCCGACCACCTGGTGGCGGTGCCGATGCAGCCGGGGGTGTCCAGCTTCAACCTGGCGACCAGCGTCGGGATGGGCCTCTTCCACTGGATGTCGGGGCGGCGCTGAGGCGCGGTGCCCGGGTGGGCACCGCGCCCCGGTGGGGCCGTCAGGAGAAGAGCCGGCGCCAGGTGTCGGGGCCCGGGTAGCCGTCGGCCTCGCTGCCGCGCCAGCCCTGGGCCTGCTGGAAGGCCTGGACGGCGCGGCGGTCGCTCTCCGTCCAGCGCGGGCCGGGGCCGACGCCGTACGAGCCGCCGAAGCCCTTGCGGACCAGCTGTTCGCCGAGCAGACGGACGTGGTCGTTGTTCTGGCCGGGGCCGAAGTACCGCGCACCGGGGAAGGCGGAGCCGCCGATGTCGCGGCCCTTGCCGTTGACCAGGTAGTCCCAGGTGTCCTTGCCGGGGATGCCGTCGGCCTCGTTGCCGCGCCAGCCCTGGGCCTGTTGGAAGGCCTGGGTGGCCCTGCGGTCGGCCTCGCCCCAGCGCGGGCCGGGGCCCTCGGAGTAGAACGCGGCGCCGCCGCGCCGCACCAGCAGTTGGCCGAGCTCGGTGACGTACGCGTTGTTGGCGCCGGGGCCGAACTTGGCGGTGCCGGGGAAGGCGGTCGAGGAGGTGCCGCCGCCGTCGTTGCCGCCGGCGGACAGGCCGGTGTACCGGTACGGGACGTAGCCGCCGGAGTTGTTCCAGTACGCGTACGGGGTGGAGCGCTTCTTGGTGGCGGGGCCGGTCTGCTCGTAGGCGACGTACTTGGTGCGGGAGGAGTCGGTCCAGCCGCCGAAGATCGTCACGTGCGAGCCGGCCTGGGGGTTGGCCGGGTTGTTGTAGATGAGGACGTCGCCGGGCTGGAGGTCGTTCTTGCCGATCCGCTCGGCGAAGCCGGGCAGTGTCCAGGTGGTCTGACTGCTGCCCAGGCCCCAGGCCATCGAGACGAAGCCGGAGCAGTCCTGGCGGTAGCCGTCCGACCAGTAGCGGCTCATGCTGTACGGCACGCCCTGGTCGACCCAGGTCTGGGCGCGCTGGATGATCTGGGCCCGGGTGAGCGGCGCCGCGGCGGTGCGCGGGGCGGCGAAGGCGCGGGCGCCGGGGGCCTGGCCGTAGAGGCCGCTGACCTCGCCCTGGGGGGTCTGCGACCGGGCGCTGCTGCTGCCGCCCGGGGTGGGGCCGGGTGCGGGGGCCGCGGTGGCGGAGCCGGCGGCGGCCGTTCCGCCGCCTATCGCGGTGCCCACGGCGGCCATCAGGACGGCGGCCCGGCGGCGGACGCTGCGGGCGGCGGCGTGGCCGCCCTCGTGGACCGGTGCGGCGTGCAGCCGTGCGCGTCGGCGGGCGTTGCAGCCCCCGCATATGCAGTCCTCCGCCGGTTCGACGTCGTCGAACTCGATGAGCGGGGACAGGGGGTCGGTCAGGGTCATGCTCCGCCTCTTTCCCGGACTATTCCGCGTGTTATCCGGACCAAAGTCCCAAAGCGGGCGGGATGAGTCACGGCGGGTTAGGCCGAACGGGTGAGACCCGTTCGGCTCCCGGGCGTGGCGTCGATCGGCGTTAGGGCCTAGGGGAGGTGAGGTGCGGTCAGCGCGGGATGGCGGCCGAGTACTCGGGGTCGCTCCAGGTCAGCGGGGTGGCGTCGGCCAGTTCGACGACGCCGGTGACGGTCAGTTCGACCATCCGTTCGGCGCCCGGGACGCCCTGCCGGGCCTCCTCGGACCAGTCGGTGCGGGCCTCGCCGGTCACCAGCAGTGCCCCGCCGGTCTCCCAGTCGGGCAGCAGCAGGCCGGCGCGCGGGTCCAGCTCCAGGTTCCCGAGCGTCAGGAACATGCTGTTGCCCGGGTACTCCGGCCAGCGCAGCCGGTCCGGTGCCACCGGTCGCAGGAAGCCGGGGAGGCCGCCGCGGTGGGAGGCGTCCACGCTGGCGTCCGGGCCGGTGCTGGCGATGAAGAAGGTGTCCGCGGTGGCCGCCGCCAGGCGCTGCGCGGTGGTCAGCGCCGGACCGGTGGCGACCGTGCGGGGCGGGCCGGCGGCCGGGCGGTCCGTCGGGGTGCGGCGCTGGATGTACTTCGGGCAGTTGGCGACCACCTCCTCGGCGTGCACCAGCAGCCCGCCCCGGCCGTCCGGGACGGAACGCCCGTTGAGCCGCATCCGGCGCCGGCCGGCCGGGTCCAGTGCGATGGTGCCGACCCGGGCCGGGCGGTCCAGCGCCCCGGCCAGCGGGTCGGCCCCGGCCGGGAGGGCGGCGACGGCCAGGGTGTGTTCGTCCGGGGCGGAGAGGAAGCCGGCCGGGCCGGCCAGCTGGGTGGCCCAGACCCGGCCGTCCCGGTCGGCGGCGCCGACGACCAGCATCCGGCGCTCGGTCAGGAAGCGGGCGGCGACCGTCGGGACGGTGCGGCGGATCGACCGGCCGGCGTGGTCGGCCCGTCCGGTCCGGTCGGCCCGGGCCTGGACGGTCCGCTCGCCGGGGTGGTACGGCGTGCTGGTGGTCATGGTCGGCTCCCTGGCGGTGGTCGGGGCGCGTTCTAGAAGAAGCCGCAGGTCGGGGCATCGGCGGTGGGGGCGGCGGCCTCGGTGCCGTCCACGCCGGTGCGGGTGTAGACCTCCAGCCGGATGCCGTCCGGGTCGGTGAAGAAGATGCCGCCGGAGGCCGAGCCCTCGCTGTGCGGGACGACGCCGTCGTAGGCGAACTCCGCGCCGAGCCCGCGCAGCAGCCGTTCGGTGGCGCGTACCTCGTCGAGGCTCTCGACCTCGAAGGAGAGGTGGTGCAGGCCGGGGCCGGTGGTGGCGAAGGTGCCCGCGCTCTGCTGCCAGAGCGTCACCACCAGGCGGCCGTCGCGGCCGAGCAGGGCGTAGCGGCGTTCGGGGTCGGTGCCTTCGGCGGTGACCTCCAGGCCGAACACGGCGCGGTAGAAGTCGAGCGAGCGGGCCAGGTCGGTGACGTTCAGTCCCACGTGGCCGGTCTGCAGGGTGCGGAGCTGGGTGGTGGCGGACATGCCTGGTCACTCCCGGAGGCTTCGGCGTCCGGCGAGGCTGCTGCCTAACCGGTACTCATGAGAGTAAGAGTTAGGTGATGCAGCGTCAACCAGTGAATGGCACTGGAACGGTTAGGTTTTGCGGTGGGTACGCGAAAGCCCCGCCGGGCCTGACGGTCCCGACGGGGCTCGGAAGGAGGGAGGGCCCGGCCGCTGGCTAGGCCCACTCCCAGCGGATGCCGATGTGGCCCGGCTGCTGGTCCGGGGCCAGGACGTGGGCGCTCGCCGAGGCACCGATCCACAGCTGTTCGCGGCGGTGGTCGACGTCGGCGCCGGGCTCGCGGTCGTAGCGCTCGCAGTGCGCGGGGACGGCCGCCGGGTCGAAGTGCACCTGGAGCACGTACTCGCGCACCGGGCTGGCGAAGCGGCGGCTGTACTCCATGGTCGGGCCGCCGGGCGGGATCTCCACCTCGTACTCGAAGACCGTGCTGTCGCCGAGGCCGAGCGGGCGGTCCAGCATCAGCTCGGCGACGATCAGCCCGGCCTCGGGGCGGCGGCGCACCCGGCCCAGCCGGCCGTGCCGCACCGAGGTGATCTCCGGACAGCCGGCCGCCTCCTCGTCGGCCATGTGCACCACCAGGCAGCGGCCGACGCCGCCGACCGTGGCGCGCACCACCTGGCGCATCCGCAGCAGGTTGCCGCGCCGCTCGGCGTCCACGTAGTAGGAGTCGTGGATGCTCAGCCGCTCCAGCTCGCCGGCCGGCGGGGCGTTCAGCTCGGCGAAGATGTTGGCGATCTCCTGCTCGCCCGGCCAGACGTCCTCCAGTCCGAGGTGGCAGGTGTTGGCCGCGGCGGCCCAGCGGCCGCGCGGGCGCGGCGGGCCGAGCAGGGAGGAGAGCGCGCTGTGCGGCAGGCCGAGCAGTTCCTCCAGCAGGTGGACGGCGCGCAGCGAGCTGGCCCGTTCGGGCTGGCTGCGGCCCCGCCGCCAGTAACTCAGGGTCGTGACACTGACCCTGACACCCCGTCCGGCGAGGGCGGCGCGGATGCGGTCCAGGCTGAGGCCGCTGGCCTCGATGGCCAGGTGCAGGGTGTCCGCGAAGCCGCCGACCGGGGCGAGCCGGCCGGGCGTTGGTGCGGGGGCGCTGGCGGGAGCCGGTCCGGGGCGCTCCGTGTGCGACCCGACCAGCCGCAGTCGCGCGGCGTCCTGTGGTTGCTGTGCGGCCATGCGGTGACCCTCCCCACCAGGTGAGTTCGGCGGGACCGGGCCGGCGCCGGGGCGCGCCGCCAGCGGCTTCACCGAGCTTTGGGGAACCCTATGCACGGTCGAGAGGCTACGTCATCAGTCGTGCGTATGACAGTGGTCACGGCAGGTGGACCGAAGGGTTAGCGATCTTGAAACAGTCCGGAAACACGAGCCGCCGACCTGGGCCCGCACACCGCCGTGGGCGGGCCCGGACGGACACCGCCGGGGCGGGCCCTGACGGCTCCGCCCCGGCGGGGGTTCGGTGGTGCTACCGGTCGGTGATCAGCTCACGTTCAGCGCGACGTCGTCGATCACGAAGCTGGTCTGCTGCGACGAGTCCTCGGTGCCGGTGAACTTGATGGTCACGGTCTGGCCGGCGAAGGAGGTCAGGTCCAGGGTGCGCTGGACGTAGCCCGCGGCGGCGTTCGCGTTGGAGTAGGTCGCCAGCGTGGTGCTGTTGGCCTGGACGGTCAGCTTGTCGTACGCGGTGGTGCCGGTCTCCGCGGTGTCGATGTGCAGCCAGAAGGTCAGCTTGGCGGAGGCGCAGCCGGCCGGGATCGAGACGGTCTGCGACATGGTGTCGGTGTGGGCCGAGCCGTAGCCGTTCATCCAGGCCTTCCAGCTGCCCGAGTGGGCCGCCTGGGAGGAGCTGTTGTCGACCACGCCGCTGGAGGTGGTCCACGGGGAGGCGGTGCCGGTCTCGAAGCCGCCGTTGGTGACGAGCTGGGCGGCGGTGCAGCCGCCGGACGGCGGGGTGGTGCCGCCGCCGAGCAGGGCGGTGGTCAGCGCGTCGGCGACCGGGGAGCCCCAGCCGGTGACCTGGTCGTAGCCGGCCTTCGCGGAGAAGTCCTGGTTGGCGCCGGTGGTCACGTCGTGGAAGGTGCTGCCGTAGGCGCTGCTGTTCGCGACCGAGTACAGCCGCGGGCTCGCCTCGCCCAGGACCGGCTGCCCGGCGGTCTTGGCCTTCTGGTTGAACTGGGCCGCGTAGCCGGACCAGAGCGGCGCGGCGGCGCTGGTGCCGCCGTAGACCTGCCAGCCGCCGGCGGTGTAGATCGCGAAGCCGCTGGCCGGGTCGGCGTTGGAGGAGACGTCCGGGACGGTGCGCATGGTGCCGCTGACACCGGTGCCGGTCTGCCAGCTCGGCTTGGCGAACACGGTGGAGACGCCGCCGCCGGCGGTGCTCCAGGCGCTCTCCGAGGAGTAGGCGTTGCCGCTGGAGACCTTGAGGTTGGTGCCGCCGACGCCGGTCTGGTGCGGGCTGGAGGCCGGGAAGTCGACCGCCTTGACGGAGGAGCCGCTGGTGGAGCGGGTGCAGTCGCGGGAGCCGTCGTCGCCGGAGGCGGAGAAGATCGAGATGCCCTGGGCGGCGGCCTGCTTGAAGGCGTTGTCGACCGCGGTCATCGAGGCGGCGGTGGTGTCCGGCTCGCAGGAGCCCCAGGAGATCGAGACCACCGAGACCTTGTTGTCGGTCACGATCTTGTTGGCCATGTCGATCTCGCCCTGGTCGCTGTTGGGCGCCTCGTAGACCAGCTGGGTGGCCTTGGGCGCCGCGCCGCGGACGATCTCGCTGTCCAGCTCGACCTCGCCCTGGCCCTGGCCGGGGGCGGAGTCGTAGTTGGCGCCGTCCACCGAGACGGTGGAGACGGCCGGGCCGGACAGGCCGTACTGGGAGTCGTAGGTGGTCAGGTTGGTCTTGCTGTAGCCGTCGAACTCCCACAGCGCGACCGTGGTGCCGGTGCCGTCCGCGCCGGTCTTGTTGAGGTTGTACGCGCCGGTGTACTGGGCCGGGGCCATGCCGCTCGGGGTGGCGGTCGCCGCGTTCGGGGTGACCGCGTTCGGCGTGGCGATGCGGTTCTTGCGCACCGCGTGGTTGTCCAGGCCGCTGATGCCCTGGACCACGGCGGCCAGGTCGGAGGGGATCGAGGCCGCGGCGTCGTTGGCGAAGAAGGCGCGCTGCAGCTGCGGGTCCAGGTACGAGCTCTCGTGGGTGCCGAAGGCCTGGGAGACCTGGGCGGCGGTGCCGTGGGCGTTGACCACCTGGCGGTTGGCGCTCACGTCGCCGACGGTCAGGCCCTGCTGGGCCAGGTACGTCCTGACCTGGTCGACGGCGGCCTGGGTCGGGCCGAACCGCGCGGTGAACTGCTCCGGCGTCAGGTAGTGGCCGTACTCCGGGGTGCCCGGGGTGGCGACGGCGGTGAGGAAGCGGTCCAGGGCGTCGGTGTCGCGCAGCTTCAGGCTGACGGACACCGCGATCTGCTGCGCGGCCGGAACGTCACCCTTCTTCTCCGAGTGGGCCACCGCGGGGTTCACGGTGTTCGGCAGGGCTACGCGCGGGGTGGCGTTGGGCGTGGCGGCCTGCGCGGTGGAGACACCGAGCGAGACGGCGGTCAGCGGCAGCACGGCTATCGCCGCGGCGAGGGCAAGGGAGCGGGGACGCAACGGATCCTCCTCTGGCCGGCTGTGGGGGCCGGCAAGGGGCCAGGCGTTCAGGGGGTCGAGAACGCTGGCTCGAACATGACAGAACCCGTGTGCGAATTGGCTCATGGTCGGGCAATTCGTTGCTAAAAAACAGTCAACTGTGGAGAGTGGGAAACTCGGCGGTTCCATACAGTGAATGGCCGGGATTCCGGGGCCGGTCCGGCCCGGTCCGGCCGAGGGGGGCGGACGTAGAATCGGACCGAGCCGAGGGAGAGCCATGACCGATGCGCAGCCCGACCCGAGGGACCCGCGACCGCTGATCGGCGAGCCGCTCGCGCTCGACCTGCTCAACACCCGCTGGGCCGGAACGCCCGTCAACGACCTGCTCACCGACGTCGAGGGGTACGCGATCTGGCTCTCCTCCGCCGGGCTGGGCGGACGCTGCGCGGCCGACGAGGCGGGCCTGGCGGCGATCCGGCAGACCCGCGAGGCGATCCTGGCGGCCGCCCGGGACGCCCGCGAGCAAGGCGAGTTGGGCGCCGCGGCGCGGGACGGACTGGACGCGGTGCTGGCGCGCGGACGGATCCGGCGCACGGCGGCACCGGGCGGGGCCGAGGACCGGATCGAGGCCGACGGGCCGCAGTGGCTGGCGCCCTGGCTGGCGGCGGACGGCTTCCTCGCGCTGCTCGGCGAGGGGGCCCACCGGGTCAGGCAGTGCGCGCACGAGGCGTGCATCCTGCACTTCTTCGACGCCTCGCAGAACGGCCGCCGGCGGTGGTGCCGGATGGCGGTGTGCGGGAACCGGGCGAAGGCGGCGCGGCACTATGTGAAGGCCCGGGGCTGACCGGCGGGCTGACTGGCTGACCGGCTGACCGGCGGGCGGGCCTGAGCAGTGCGGGCGGGGGCGCGGGGCCCCCCCCCCCCCCCCTCGGGGGGGGGGGTCCTCGGCTTGGGGGGGGGGCGCGCGCCACCCCCCCCCCCCGCCCGCGGGACGGTCAGGCCGAGGTGCCCAGCCAGTCGGTGAGGGCGGTGCGGAGCTCGCCCTGGCCGGGGTCGACGGCGCCCCAGGCGACGTACCCGTCCGGGCGGATCAGCAGGACGGTGTCGCGCAGCTTGCCGTGCGGGTCGGCGGGGGCGGCGCAGACCACGCGGTCGGTCCAGGGCTCGGCGGCGGCCAGCTCGTCATTGCTGACCAGGACGAACTTCCCGGCGCGCAGCGCCTCGTAGAGCCGCTCCGGGGCGGCGGGGGCGCCCTCGACGGGCTTGCTCAGAGCGGTCAGCCGCAGGTCCGGGACGCGCTTGCCGACCTGCGGGTGGGCGTCCTTGGGGGCGGGGTAGGAGATGCCGATGCCGGAGACCAGCCTGGCGCCGCGCTCGGTGACCGGGTCGAGGTGGCCGCCCAGCGCGGTCAGCGCCCCGCGCAGGGCGCGGGTGGGGGCGGACTCGGCGAGCGCCAGCCGGATCAGCGCGCCGGAGGTGCGCAGCACCGTCCGGCCGACCGGGTGCCGCTCGGTCTGGTAGGTGTCCAGCAGGGCGTCGGTGGCGTGGCCCCGGAGCGCGGCGGCGAGCTTCCAGGACAGGTTGGCGGCGTCCTGGAGGCCGGTGTTCATGCCCTGGCCGCCGGCCGGGGAGTGGCAGTGCGCGGCGTCGCCGGCCAGGAAGACCCGGCCGGAGCGGTAGTTGGGGGCCTGTCGCTCGTCGCTGTGGAAGGTGGAGCTCCAGCGCACCTCGTGCAGGCCGTAGTCCTCGCCGAGGATGGCCCGGGTGAGGTCGGTGAGCTGCTCGGTGGTGGGGGTGGTGCCGTCCGGGTACCGCTCCTCGCGGTCCCAGGCGATGATCCGGAACCAGCCGTCGCCGAACGGGGCGATGAAGGCGAAGCCGGCCTGGTTGGCGCCGACGGTGATCGCCTGGGCGGGCTCGCGGTCCAGCCTTACGTCGGCCAGCACCACCGAGTCGACCACGGACTCCCCGGGGAACGGGATGCCCAGCAGGTCGCGGACGGTGGAGTGGACGCCGTCGGTGGCGACCGCGTACGCGGCGCGGTGGCTGTGCCCGTCCCGGGTCTCCAGCGTCACGCCCTCGGCGTCCTGGTGCAGCCCGGTGACCTCGGCGCCGCGCAGCACGGTCGCGCCGGCGTGCTCCGCGCGCTCCAGCAGCACCCGCTCGACGTTGTACTGCGGGGTGATCAGGACGAACGGGAAGCGGGTGGGCAGCGAGCCGAGGTCGATGCCGAAGCGGTCGAACATCCTCAGTTCGGCGAGCGGACGGCCGGTGGCGATCAGCTCCTCGGCCAGGCCCCGGGCGTCCAGCAGCTCCAGGCTGCGGGCGTGCACGGCGAAGGCCCGGGTGAGGTTGGACTCGGCGGCCCGCTTCTCCAGCACCGTGACGCCGACCCCGGCGGCGGCGAGGTCGCCGGCCAGCAGCAGTCCGGTCGGTCCGGCACCGACGATCAGGACGTCGGTTTCGGTCGTCGGCTTCACGGCCATGTATTCAGCTCCCGTTCCTCGGAGGGCGGTCGGACGCCGTTCCCGGCGTTCTCCCAGCCTCCATCATCGCGGGCGCCGTCGGGGCTGTGAACCGCCGGGTCCCGGCGGTGGGTGACCGCCGGGATCCGGGTACGGGTCGAACGGCTCAGGCGTGCCGGCGGATCTCCACCGTGCGGAACCGGTTGGCGACGAACGCGCCGTCGCAGTAGGCCGCGTTGGCGGCCGGGTTGGCGCCGGTGCCGTGCAGGTCGGAGAAGGCGGCGGTCTGGTTGGGGTAGACCCCGCCGGTGAGGTTGAGCGAGAGCGAGACGCCGGAGTCCAGCGCGGCCTCGACCAGCAGCGCCTCCACCGCGGGCGAGGTGGTGTAGCCGGAGGCGGTCATGGCGCCCTTCTCGCGGACCGTGGTGCGCAGCAACTCGACGGCGGCGGCGGTGGATTCGACGGCGACGGCGAAGGAGACCGGGCCGAAGCACTCGCTGCGGAAGACCGCGCGGTCGTCCGGCTTGTCGGCGTCCAGCTTGACCAGCGCGGGGGTGCGGACGGTCGCGCCGGGGAAGTCCGGCGAGGTCACCGCGCGTGGGGCGAGGGCGAGTTCGCCGTACTCGCCGCCGGCCGCGGCGGCCGAGCGCTGGAGCACCCCGGGGTTGACCACGGCGCCGAGGATCGCCGCGGCGCGGGCGTCGTCGGACAGCAGGCCCTCGATGGCGCCGGCCAGGTCGGAGACCACCTGGTCGTAGGACTTGACGCCCTGGTCGGTGGCGATGCCGCCGCGCGGGATCAGCACGTTCTGCGGGGTGGTGCACATCTGGCCGCTGTAGAGCGAGAGCGCGAAGGCCAGGTTGCCCAGCATGCCCTTGTAGTCGTCGGTGGAGTCGATCACCACCGCGTTGACGCCGGCCTTCTCGGTGTACACCTGCGCCTGCTTGGCGTGCTCCTCCAGCCAGTCGCCGAAGGCGGTGGAGCCGGTGTAGTCGATCAGCTTGATCGCCGGGTGGACGGCGAGCGCCTGGGCGACGGTGCCGCCCTCGTGCTCGGCGGCCAGGCAGACCAGATCGGCGTCGAAGCCGGCCTCGGCGAGCACCTCGCGGGCGATCCGCGCGGTCAGCGCGAGCGGCAGCACGGCCCGCGGGTGCGGCTTGACCAGCACCGGGTTGCCGGTGGCCAGCGAGGCGAACAGGCCCGGGTAGCCGTTCCAGGTGGGGAAGGTGTTGCAGCCGATCAGCAGCGCGAGGCCGCGCGGGACGACGGTGAACTCCTTGGTCATCACCAGCGGGTCGCGCTTGCCCTGCGGCTTGGTCCAGGCGGCCTGCCGGGGCAGCCGGGTCTGCTCGGCGTAGGCGTAGGCGACGGCCTCCAGGCCGCGGTCCTGGGCGTGCGGGCCGCCGGCCTGGAAGGCCATGCCGTAGGCCTGGCCGGTGGTGTGCATGACGGCCTGGGCGAACTCGTGGGAGCGGGCGTTGATCCGGTGCAGGATCTCCAGGCAGACGGCGGCGCGCTCCAGCGGGGTCGCGGCGGCCCAGCCGGGGCGGGCGGCGGTGAGCGCGGCGATCAGCGCGTCCGGGGCGGCGTGCGGGTAGGTGATGCCCAGCTCGACGCCGTACGGGGAGGCCTCGCCGCCGACCTGGTCGCCGTCGGTGGGGTGGCCGTCGAGGGTGAAGGGCTTGCCGAGCAGGGCGTCGAAGGCGGCCTTGCCGTCCGCCGGGCCGCTCTCGCCGTAGGCCTTCGGGAACTCGGGGTAGGGCGACCAGTAGTCGCGCTCGGTGGCGGCGGTGAGCGCGGCGTCCAGGGTGGCCTGGTGGCGCTCGACCAGCTCGCTGACGAGGGGGTGGGTGACCGCTGCGGACATCTGTGCGCTCCTCGGAGGGCCTCGAAAAGCAGGACGGGACACGTCACAGAGTAACCGAACGATCGGTCGGCTCAAGGGGGTGCAGCGGGGGAATCCGGCGGGAACGCACAGGGGGCGCGTCCATGGCGGACGCGCCCCCGCGGGCTCGGGTGATCCGGGTCTACGGCACGCCGAGCTCGAAGATGATGTACCCGGCGTACCAGCCGGAGGCGACCGCCCCGGTGCCCAGGACGGTGGCCAGCACCGGCAGGCTCAGCTTGCGCATCGCCACCGCCAGCGCGATGAACAGCGGGAACACGGGCATCAGGTAGCGCGAGACGTTGCCGAAGATGCCGAGGCTGCCGAGCACCGAGACGATCGTGGCCAGCGTGTAGGCGGTCAGCACCAGCGGCGGGCGCAGCCGGACCAGCAGCACGATCAGCACCGGCAGGCTGAACACGATCAGGGTGGCGAGGAGGTCCGGCACCGGGAAGCCGTAGGGGTAGTCGCTGCGGCCCAGCATCACCCCGCGGATCGCGTGCCAGGTGCCCTGGCCCCAGTCGAAGTAGTGCATCCAGGCGTCCTGCTGGATCCGGAAGTAGCCGCCCCACTCGCCCGTCCGCCAGCCCACCCAGCCGACGTAGCCGAGCAGGCCGACCGGGGCCAGCACCATCGCGGTCAGCGGGCGCAGGACGCCGCTCTCCCGGCGGTACAGCTCGACGATCGCGGCCAGGCCGACGGCACCGATCAGGGCCGCGGAGGTGGGCCGGTTGAGCCCGGCGACCAGGGTGATCACCCCGGCCGCGATCCACTGCTTGGTCATCACGCAGTAGCAGGCCCAGGCGGCCAGCGCGACGAACAGCGAGTCCGAGTAGACGGCCCACTCGGCTCCCGACCCCGGGGCGATCGCCCAGATGCCGGCCGCGATCACGCCCGAGCGCGCGTCCGAGGTGAGCTTCTCCACGACGGCGTAGATGCCGGCCGCGGCGAACAGCGAGGACACCACCGAGACCAGCATCCCGGCGCCGTACAGGCCGAGGCCGGTGGTCTCCGAGACCATCCGCATCAGGCCCGGGTAGAGCGGGAAGAAGGCGGCCGAGTTCTGCTCGATGGTGTAGCCGATCGGACCGTTGGGGATCGGTACGAGCGCCGGGTGGTAG
The DNA here is from genome assembly GCF_042724755.1 of Kitasatospora sp. NPDC127067. Taxonomy (NCBI): domain Bacteria; kingdom Bacillati; phylum Actinomycetota; class Actinomycetes; order Kitasatosporales; family Streptomycetaceae; genus Kitasatospora; species Kitasatospora sp. NPDC127067. The sequence goes on from NZ_JBHXEM010000049.1 coordinate 14,471, forward strand.
CCGAACTGCGCCACCTGCTGGTACCACCAGCCGTCCCAGGTGGCCAGCACGTCCCAGGGGTTGGCGCCGCCGCCGAACCGGGCCGGCTTCTTGGCGTAGTCACCGGCGAAGGAGAGCAGCTTCATGAAGACGGTGAAGCCGATCAGCTTCAGCACCGCGTAGCACCACACGGCCGGTCCGTAGCGGACCACCAGGTCGCGGCCGCGTTCCTGCCAGGTGCGCCCGGTGTCCGCCGGCTCCTCGCTGCGCTGCTCTGGCATGTCGGAGGCGACTGCCGGTATTGCGTTCATCAGCCGTGGACCCCAGTGCTCTGGACGTGGACGGATCGTCCGGAGATTCTAGGGCCTGCCTTTCCGGGCTGGTGTGGACCAGTCGGACCCGATCGCGTAACGCGGGGGGCGGCCGGGGATACTCGGAGGATGGCCGATCACACCACGCGCACCGCCTACACCGTGGAGTCACTGCTCGCGGTGACCGTCGACGTGTTCAACGAGCGCGGCTACGACGGGACCTCCATGGAGGACCTGTCCCGGGCGGCGGGGATCTCCAAGTCCTCCATCTACCACCACGTGCGCGGCAAGGAGGAACTGCTGCGGCTGGCGGTCGGGCGGGCGCTGGACGGGCTGTTCGCGATCCTGGTCGAGCCGGCCGCGGTCCGGGGCCCGGCGGTGGAGCGGCTGGAGCACGTGGTGCGGCGCACCGCCGAGGTGTTGCTGGAGGAACTGCCGTACGTGACGCTGCTGCTGCGGGTGCGCGGCAACACGGCCACCGAGCAGTGGGCGCTGGAGCGCCGGCGGGACTTCGACCACCAGGTGGCCGAGCTGCTGCGGGCGGCGGTCGCGGACGGCGCGCTGCGCGCGGACGTGGAGCCCAGGCTGGCCACCCGGCTGCTGTTCGGGATGATCAACTCGATCGTGGAGTGGTACCGGCCGGGGCTCAAGGCCGCCGACGGGGTCGCGGACGCGGTGGTCCACCTGGCCTTCGACGGGCTGCGGGCGCGCTGACCGGCCCGGCCCGCCGCGGCGGGCCGACCGGCGGGCCGATCGGTGAGACCGGCGGGCCGGTCGGATCGGCGGGCCAGCCGGTCAGATCGGCGGCACCTGGTCGGTCTCCTCGAAGACCAGCATGGTCCGGGTGCCGAGCACCTGGGGAATGGACTGGATGCTGCCCAGCACCAGCTCCCGCAGGGCCTGGTTGTCGGCGGTGTGCACCAGCAGCAGGACGTCGAAGTCCCCGCCGACCAGCGCGATGTGCGCCACCCCGGGCAGCTCCAGCAGCCGTTCGCGCACCGTCCGCCAGGAGTTCTGGACGATTTTCAGGGTGACGTACGCGGACGCGGTCTGACCTGCCCGTTCGTGGTCCACCCTGGCAGTGAAGCCGCGGATGATGCCGTCCTCGACCATTCTGGAGATCCGGGCGTACGCGTTGGCCCGGGACACGTGCACCCGCTCGGCCACCGAGCGGATGGAGGCGCGACCGTCCTGCTGCAGCAGCCGAAGGATCGACCGGTCGACCTGATCGAGTCTGGACATCTGTTCAGCAGACATGACCCCCCACCCCCACCGATTGGACACACTGCCACCAGTCGACCGCCGAACAGGCCGAATGTCCACCACCTTGTCACGCTTCTGGTCAAGATGAACAGACGACCGAACAATCGGTAGGGAGCCCCCGCCACCCCTGGAGGTGCCCCGAGATGACCGTTCTCGACCACAGACACCACACGAGCGTGCCCGGCTGGCTGCCCGGGGCCACCGCTCCGCGCACCGACCCGGCGCCCCTCCTCCCGGACCCGTCCCCCGTCCGGGCGCTCGGCACCCCGGCCCTGGAGAAGTACGACCCGGCCCTGCTGCGCGAGCTCTACCGCCGGCTGGTCGTCGGCCGCCGCTACAACCAGCAGGCCACCACCCTGACCAAGCAGGGCAGGCTCGCCGTCTACCCGGCGTCCACCGGCCAGGAGGCCTGCCAGGTCGCCGCCGCGCTGGTGCTCGGCGAGCACGACTGGCTCTTCCCCAGCTACCGCGACACCCTCGCGGTGGTCTCCCGGGGCGTCGACCCGCTGGAGGCGCTGACCCTGCTGCGCGGCAACGCCCACACCGGTTACGACCCGCGGGCCAGCCGCACCGCCCCGCTCTGCACCCCGCTCGCCACCCAGGCCCCGCACGCCGTCGGGCTGGCGCACGCCGCCCGGCTGCGCGGCGAGCCGGTGGTCGCGCTGGCGATGCTCGGCGACGGCGGCACCAGCGAGGGCGACTTCCACGAGGCCCTGAACTTCGCGGCCGTGCTCGGCGCCCCGGTGGTCTTCCTGGTGCAGAACAACGGCTACGCGATCTCCGTCCCGCTCAGCGCCCAGTCCGCCGCACCGAGCCTGGCCCACAAGGCCGTCGGCTACGGCATGGCGGGCCGGCTGGTGGACGGCAACGACGCGCCCGCCGTGCACTCGGTGCTGACCGAGGCGGTCGAGCGGGCCCGGGCCGGCGGCGGCCCGACCCTGGTCGAGGCGCTGACCTACCGGATCGACGCCCACACCAACGCCGACGACGCCACCCGCTACCGCACCGAGCCCGAGGTGGCCGCCTGGCGCGAGCACGACCCGATCCTGCTGATGGAGCGCGCGCTGCGCGGGCTCGGCGTGCTGGACGACCGGCTGGTGCGGGAAGCGGCCGACGAGGCCGAGGCGCTGGCGGCCCGGATGCGGGCCGAGTTCCACACCGACCCGGCCCTGGACCCGATGGCGCTGTTCGCCCACGTCTACGCCGAACCGACCCCACAACTACGGGAGCAGGCAGCCCAGTTGGCCGAAGAGCTGGCCGCCGAGGCGGAGGTGGCGGACCGGTGAGCACCTCCCACCCGTCGCCCGCGCCCACCCTCGGCGGGGCCTCCCCCAGCCTCCGGCCGGGGGGACCCCCATCGCGGCGCCCCTCCGACGCCCGCCCGTCGAGCATGGCCCAGGCGCTCAACTCCGCGCTGCGGGACGCCATGCGCGAGGACCCGGCGGTGCACGTGCTCGGCGAGGACGTCGGCGCGCTCGGCGGCGTCTTCCGGATCACCGACGGGCTCACCGCCGAGTTCGGCCCGGAGCGCTGCCTGGACACCCCGCTGGCCGAGGCCGGCATCCTCGGCACCGCGATCGGCATGGCGATGTACGGGCTGCGCCCGGTCGTCGAGATGCAGTTCGACGCCTTCGCCTACCCGGCGCTGGAGCAGCTGTTCTCGCACGTCGCCAAGATGCGCAACCGCACGGCCGGCAGGCTGCCGCTGCCGATCACCGTCCGCATCCCGTACGGCGGCGGCATCGGCGGCGTCGAGCACCACAGCGACGCCTCCGAGGCGTACTACACCAGCACCCCCGGCCTGCACGTGGTCACGCCGGGGACGGTGGCCGACGCGTACGGGCTGCTGCGCGCCTCGATCGCCTCCGACGACCCGGTGGTCTTCCTGGAGCCCAAGCGGCTCTACTGGGGCAGGGCCGACTTCGACCCGGCGACGCCGGTCGAACCGATCGGCCGGGCGGTGCTGCGGCGCACCGGCACCTCCGCCGTGCTGATCACCTACGGCCCCTCGCTGCCGGTCTGCCTGGAGGCGGCCGAGACGGCGAAGGCCGAGGGCTGGGACCTCGCGGTGCTGGACCTGCGCACCCTGGTGCCCTTCGACGACGAGACGGTCTGCCGGGTGGTGCGCTCGCTCGGCCGGGCCGTGGTGGTGCACGAGGCGAGCGGCTTCGGCGGCACCGGCGCGGAGATCGCCGCCCGGGTCACCGAGCGCTGCTTCCACCACCTGGCCGCGCCCGTGCTGCGGGTCACCGGCTTCGACATCCCGTACCCGCCGCCGATGCTGGAGCACCACCACCTGCCCGGGGTGGACCGGATCCTGGACGCGGTCGCCCGGCTCCAGTGGGAGGACCGAGGATGATGCCCGTCGTGCGCGAGTTCCGGCTGCCCGACCTCGGTGAGGGTCTCACCGGGGCGGAGGTGGTGCGCTGGATGGTCGAGGTCGGCGAGGTGATCGCCGTCGACCAGCCGGTGGTGGAGGTGGAGACCGCCAAGGCGGTGGTGGAGGTGCCCTGTCCGTACGGCGGGGTGGTCACCGCGCGGTACGGCGAGGTGGGCGAGGAGATCGCCGTGGGCGCGCCGCTGGTGACGGTCGCGGTGGGGCCGTCGTCGTCGGGGAGCGGTCCGCAGGCTCCGGACGAGCCGGGCGTCGTCGCCGCTCCCGCGGCCTCCGAGGTGGAGCGGCCGCTGGTCGGGTTCGGTGTCGCCGAGCCGGGTCGGGGCGGGCGCCGGCGCCGGGTCGGGGGGCCGGCCGCGGTCGTGGCCGGTGGCGGTGCTTCGGCGGGTGCTGCGGCCGGTACTGCGGTGGGTGCTGTGGCCGGTGCGGTGGCCGTGCGGGCTCCGGCGGTGCCGACCGGGCCCGCGGTGGTGCCGGTGATCTCGCCGCTGGTGCGGCGGCTGGCCCGGGAGCAGGGGGTCGACCTGACCGCGCTCGCCGGGAGCGGGCCGGACGGACTGATCATGCGTGCGGACGTCGAACGGGCGGTCGCGGCCAGGGTGGCCGCTCCGGCGCCCGCCGGGCCGGCCGTGCGGGACGGTGTGGTCCCGCTGCGCGGACTGCGCAAGGCGGTGGCCGAGAAGCTGAGCCGCAGCCACCGGGAGATCCCGGCGGCGACCTGCTGGGTGGATGCGGATGCCACCGAACTCATGGTGCTGCGAAGGCAGTTGAACGCCACGCCGGGACCGAAGGTGAGCGTGCTGGCGCTGCTGGCGCGGATCTGCACCGTCGCGCTGGCGCGCTTCCCGGAGCTCAACTCCTCGGTGACCGAGGACGGTTCGGGCATCGTCCGGCATGCGGCGGTGCACCTGGGCTTCGCCGCGCAGGGCGAGCGCGGGCTGGTCGTCCCGGTGGTCCGGGACGCGCAGAACCGCAGCACCGAACAACTCGGCGAGGAACTGGCCCGGTTGACCGAGGCTTCGCGCGGCAGTGCGCTCACCCCGGCCGAACTGACCGGCGGGACCTTCACGTTGAACAACTACGGGGTGTTCGGCGTGGACGGTTCCACCCCGATCCTCAACCACCCGGAGGCGGCGATGCTCGGGGTCGGCCGGATCGTGGCCAAACCCTGGGTCCACCAGGGGGAGTTGGCGGTGCGCGAGGTGACCCAGCTGTCGTTCACCTTCGACCACCGGGTCTGCGACGGCGGGACGGCGGGCGGCTTCCTGCGGTTCGTCGCCGACTGCGTGGAGCAGCCGGGGATGCTGCTGCGGCAGCTCTGATCCCGGCCGCCGAAAGCGGCGGGCGCGGTCGCCCTGGGTGCGCGGATGGGCACCCAGGGCGACCGCGGACCGGGGAGAGTAGCGCGTCCCCGGCCCGGATGTCCGGGCTTCGCGCGATTCGTCGGAGGAGCGCTCCGGCCGTGCCACGCTGCCCTGGCGCCAGTAGGGACAAGCCGAGTGGTGGCGCAGCCGGCCGGAGGCGAAACGATTCTCTTGGGTACTCGAAACGTAGCGGTGAAGTCCCGCGGGACAGTCCTGGTCCGCACCGGACACGGCTCGGCGGGGGCCGCCTCCGTCCCGGGCCTGCCGACGGGCGCGCCCGGGCGGGCCCCGGCGCGGGAGGTGGCACGGGAGGTCGCCGTCCGGCCGTCGACGCCGCTGGGCCCGCCGGACCTGCCGCCCCTGCCGCCCCTGGCGGCGGAGGCGCCGACGGCGGTGCTGCCGCCGGTGTCGCTGCTGGAGCCCGTCCGGCCGGTGATCCCGGCCCGGCCGCCGCACCCGCCGGCCGTGCCCGCCCCCGCCACCGGCCCCGGCCCCGCTTCCGGTTCCGGCGCCGCGCCCGCCACCGGCCCCCTCCTCGCTCCGGACCTCACCCCCTTCCGCCCGCTGTTCGCCGACGCACCCGGCCTCAACTGGGCCGGGCCGGGCGACCGGTGGACCGAGGCCTGGGGCGTGCGGACCCCCGTCGGGCAGCTCCCGGCCGCACCGCCCGCCGTCGCGCTCCCCGCTGTCGGCCTTCCTGCCGTAGGCCTTCCCGCTGCCGGTCAGGACGGGACCGCCGGCCGACCGCCGCTCACCGGCCGGGAGGTCGCGCTGGTCCGGGCCGGCCTCGCCGCCGTCGAGCCGGACGCCGACCGGGCCACCGCGCACTTCTTCGCGCTGCTCTTCCTGTGCCACCCCGAGCTCCGCCCCTCCTTCCCCGCCGCCATGGACGTCCACCGCGACCGGCTGTTCCGCACCCTGCTGGCCGTCGTGCGCGAGATCGACCAGCCGGGGGCCCTGCGCGCCACGCTGACCGGGCTCGGCCGAGACCACCGTCGGTACGGCACGCTGACCGGGTACGACGCCGCGGTGGAGGAGTGCCTGGTGGCGACGCTGGCCCGGTACGCGGGCGGCCACTGGGACGCCGAGGCCGAATCGGCCTGGCGCCGCGCCTACCGGATGATCTCCTCGGCCGTGATCGAGGCCGCCGAGGAGGACGCCCGCACCTCGCCGCCCTGGTGGCAGGGCGAGATCGTCCGGCACGAGCGCCGCACCCGGGACGTCGCGGCGATCACCGTCCGCCCGGACCAGGCGTACCCGTTCCGGGCCGGGCAGTACGCCGCCCTGGAGACGCCCTGGTGGCCGCGGGTCTGGCGGCAGTACTCCTTCGCCGGTGCGCCGCGCCCGGACGGGCTGCTGACCTTCCACGTCAAGGCCGTTCAGGCGGGCTGGGTGAGCAACGCGCTGGTCCACCGGGCCGCGCCCGGGGACGTGCTGCGGCTCGGTCCGGCGGCCGGCTCGATGACCGTCGACCACGCGGCGGGACCGGACCTGCTCTGCCTCGGCGGGGGCACCGGCATCGCGCCGATCCGCGCCCTGGTCGAGGAGGCGGTCGAGCGCGGCGTGCCCGGCCGCCGGGTCGAGGTGTTCTACGGGGCCCGCCGGGCCGAGGAGCTGTACGCGCTGGGCGAGTTGCGCGAACTGGCCGCGCGGAACCGGTGGCTGACGGTCCGTCCGGTGCTGTCCGGTGGCGCCCCGGCGGGTGTCCTGCTGCCCGGGGGCCTGCTGCCCGGCGGGCCGCTGACCGGTGAACTGCCCGAGGTGGTGAGCCGGTTCGGCCCGTGGACCGGGCGCGAGGCGGTGCTCAGCGGGCCGCCCGCGATGGTGCGCACGGGCGTCGGGGCACTGCTGCGGGCCGGGGTGCCGGCCGAGCGGATCCGGCACGACCCGGTCGGCGACCCGACCGCGGGTTGATCACCTGAGGTCTGGTGCGAGGAGCGCGCGGATGCCCTCGATGTTGGCCGCCAGGTACGCCCGCAGCCGGGGCGGGACCACGTTGACCGAGGTGACACCCTCGCGGGTGAACGGCAGCCGGACCACCTCGTACTCGCCGTTGGGGTCGGTCACTTCGGGCCCGTGCCGCCGGCTGAGGTCCATCGAGGCGAGCCGGCAGACGAAGAAGTGCTGCACCTTGACCCCGTGCGGGTGCGGCAGGGTGCCGTCGTCGACGGCGGTCCCCCCGGCCGGTGGCTGGGGCATGGTGTGGCTGATGGTGTCGACGAAGGCGGGCACCACGTCCACGACCTTGCCGCCGAGTTCCTCGTCCACCTCGCGGTGCAGCGCCTCGACCACCGTCCGGTCCTCGCGCTCGACCCCGCCGCCGGGGGTGATCCAGTACGGGTGCGGCGAGTCCGGCCGGACCCGCCGGATCAGCACGATCGACGCCGGGCCGTACGGATCGTCCGGGTCGAGCTCCAGCAGGATCGCCCGCGCGGTGCGCTTCACGACGGGGCGCGGCGGCGGAGTGCGGTTCTCGGGGCCCATGGCCACCTCCGGGACTGGCGCGTTGTGCGGGATTCTCCCGCGCCGGGGCGGGGGCGAAACCCGGGGAACAGGGCGAAACGCACCGGGAACGGGTCGAAACGCCGACCCGGTCGGGTGCATCCGTTCGGGGCCCCGCTGTGCTGCAATGAGCAGCTATCGGGCAAATCGGAGGTTTCGCTCCGCATGCCCGTTCTGGGCACGGACCTGTACGAGGGACTCGGGCTGGGGGTTGGGTGGCATGGATCGGATCGCACGGCCTTCCGGGAAGACGCAGCCGCTCGGGAAGGCACAGCCCTGCGGGAAGTCGCAGCCGTCCGAGCGGACGCGGCCGTTCGGGACCGCCCGGGAGCCCAGGATCGCCCGGGAGTCCGGGGCGGCCGGGTCGCGGCGGGCGGCCGCGGACCGCGGGCCCACCCTGATCGGCTCCGTCCAGCGGGCGCTGCGGCTGCTGGAGGCGGTCGGCGGCTTCCGGCACGGCGCGACCGCCAAGCAGCTGGCCCGGGCCGCCGGACTGCCCCTCGGCACCGCCTACCACCTGCTGCGGACCCTGGCCCACGAGGGCTACCTGCGGCGCTCCGAGGGGCGCTTCTTCCACGGGGAGGCGCTCGACGGCATAGCCCGCCCCGGCGCGCGGCCCGGCGATCCCGACCTGCGGACGCGGATGCAGTTGCTGCGGGACGAACTCGGCGCCGCCGTCTACTTCGCGCTCTACCGGGACGGCGAGGTCCACGTGGTGGAGGTGGTCGAGGACCCGAGCCGGCCCGCCGTCGAGCCCTGGGCGGACTTCCGGGCCACCGCCCACGCGCACGCCATCGGCCAGTGCCTGCTCGGCCAACTGCCCGAGGAGGAACGCCGTGACCACCTCGCCCGCCACCCGCCGGCCGGGCTCACCCCGTCCACCCTCACCGGTGAGAGCGCGGTGCTGCGTCGGCTCGCCTCGCTGCGGCCGACCATGCCCGTGCTGGAGCGGCAGGAGTACGTGCTCGGCACGGTCTGCGCGGCCGTCCCGATCACCATAGGCCCGGTGGTCGCCACCATGGCCCTGTCGCTCCCGGTCGACCAGGCCGACCGGCTGGGGCCCGCCGCCCGCCAACTGCGGCGCGGGGTGGGGGCGATGAGCCCGGCGTTCATCTCCTGACACCACTTGGTCTGGACCAGCTCCGGCTCGTTCACCATTTGAAAAAGCACACCTTGTCCGCTACATCCCCAAACGGGACGATGATGATCGAACGTGGATTGGTTGCATAAACCGTCACAAAAACCGTCGAAAACATGTCCGGCCGCCATCGGGCCAGCAGACCGACGGCGCGGGCAGAACGAGAGGTACTGGCGCCATGCAGCACAGCACAGTCCAGGGTCACCTGGTGATGAACCTCGTGGTCTCGCACGAGCTCTCCTTCCGCCTCCCGGTGGACCTGGCGTACGAGGCCGACGATCCGTACGCCGTCCGGCTCACCTTCCACCTCCCCGGAGACGCCCCGGTCACCTGGTACTTCGCGCGGGAGCTGCTGCTCGACGGGATCAGCGGGCCGGCGGGCGAGGGCGACGTGCACATCCGCCCGGTCGGCGACGAGCTCTCGGAGGTCCGCATCGTGCTGCGCTCCCCCGACGGCGACGCCCTGCTGTGCGCCTCGTCCGCACCGCTGATCGCCTTCCTGGCGCGCACCGACCGGCTGGTGCCGATGGGACAGGAGTTCACCGGGCGGGACATCGACGCCCAGCTCGCCGACCTGCTCAAGGGGCGCGAGAACGCGGGGTGAGCGGTCCGGCGCCGGCAGGCCGCGCGGCGAGAACGGCGAAGGGGCCCGTACCCGGTGGAACACCCGGGTGCGGGCCCCTTTCGGCTGTCCGCGCGCCGCCGGTCAGTCGTCGTCCAGGGCCAGGTGCAGGCCCCACGAGACCAGGCTGATGATCAGCGAACCGACCAGCGCGGAAACGAAGTTGGTCACGTGGAAGTCCAGGCTCAGCTTCCCGGAGGCCCAGGAGGTGAGCAGGAGCATCAGGGCGTTGATCACGAAGGTGATCAGACCCAGCGTGAGGATGAACAGGGGCAGCGAGAACAGCTTGACCACCGGCTTGATCAGCCAGTTCACCACGCCGAACACGACGGCGACGCCGAGCACCGTCAGCGCCTTGTGCTGCCAGTCCGCGTTGCCCTCGGCGAGTTGGATGCCGCTGACGATCCAGGCGGCGACCCAGATGGCCGCCGCGTTGATCAGTGTCTTGATGACGAAACCCTTCATGCCGCCCAAGCCTGACAGGTACCCCCGTCCCGGCGGAACCACCGGACGGCGGGGTGGTGTTGAATGCCCCTGGTCCGGGAGGTGGACGGACGGGCCCGAGAACGAGGGAGGACGGCGGCGGTGAAGCTCTTCCGGCTGGACGGACTGGACGCCGAACGGGCGGCCAACGACGGTGCGTACCTGCGGTTCCTGCGCGAACCGCGGATGTCCGCCGGGCTGTACGCGCTCGCCCCCGGCGACACCGACACCCAGACCGCGCACGACCAGGACGAGATCTACCAGGTGATCAGCGGTCGGGCCGAGCTGACCGTCGGCGCCGAGACCGCCACGGTCGGCCGCGGCACCGTGGTGTACGTGCCGGCCGGCACCCCGCACCGGTTCCACCACATCACCGAGGAGCTGCGCGTCCTGGTGGTGTTCTCCCCGCCGGAGGACTGAGCGCCCCGCCGGTTAGGGTCGGCGTCATGAGCACCAAGACGCTGACCGAAGAACTCTGGGCGGCCATCGAGCCGGTGTACGCCGAGATCCTCGCCCACCCCTTCCTGGCCGGGCTCACCGACGGCACCCTGCCGCGCGCGGCCTTCCGCCACTTCGTCGTCCAGGACTCGCACTACCTGCGCGACTACGCCCGCGCGCTCGCCGTCTGCGCCGCCAAGGCGCCCGGCGAGCAGGACGTCCGGGCCTTCGCCGACGACGCGGTCGGCGCGCTCGCCGCCGAGCAGGGCATGCACGCCGAGTTCCTGACCGCCTTCGGCGGCACCGCCGAGGAGGCCGCCGCCGAGCCCGTGCTGCCCACCACCCGGGCCTACACCAGCTACCTGCTGGCCACCGTCTACGGCGGCTCGTTCGCCGAGGCGGTCGGCGCGGTGCTGCCCTGCTACTGGATCTACGCCCGGGTCGGCGAGGCGCTGCTCGCCCAGGGCTCGCCCGACCCGCTGTACAGCAAGTGGATCGCCACCTACGGCGACGAGGCCTTCCAGTCGGTGGTCCGCCGGGCGCTGGCGCTCACCGACCGGCTCGGTGAGGAGCTGTCCGCGGCCGAGCGCCGCAAGGTGGTCGAGCACTTCGTGACCACCTCGCGCTACGAGTGGATGTTCTGGGACGCCGCCTGGCGCGGAGAGCGCTGGCCGGTCTGAAGCCGCGCGGGTGCGGCCGCCCGCCGTCCGCCGTCCGCACGGCACCTGTACGACGGGCGGACGACGGGCGGGCGGTGCCCGGTCAGCCGGTGACGAAGTAGCCGGTCAGGTCGGCGACGACGTTCACCGGGCCGCCGTGGTTGAAGACCGAGTAGGTGCCCCCGCCGGTGACCCCGGTGGTCACCGAGTTGGCGACGGTCTGCCCGGGTTCGACGTTCACGGTGGAGGTGTTCGGCGGCAGGCCCCCGCCCGGGAACACCGTGAGGTGGCCGGAGTCGGTGACGTCGGTGATCGTGACGTTGGCCTCGACACCCAGCACGTTCGGGACGGAGCCGTCCGCGGGCACGGCCTGGACGGTCGTGGTCGCCCCCTGCTGGAGCTTGCCACCGGTGATCCGGGTGTCGAGGTTGCGGACCGGCGTCGTGAGCGCGCTGAACAGGCCCCTTCCGGACGGCCCGTAGTAACCGACGACGTCGACGATCACGTGCACCCAGCCGGCGCGGTTGTAGACGTCGATCCGCCCGTCCGCGCCGACCGGCACCACGACCTGGTTCGCGACCGTCGATCCCACCGGGAAGTTGACGTTCGAGCCGTAGGCGGGCCGCTGCGTCCCGCTCGGGTACGCGGTCAGGAAACTGTCCCAGGAGCCGTCCGTGGTGGTGACGTTGAGGACCACCGAGGTGGCGTCCGCGGTCCCCAGCTCGGGGCGGGCGACCTGGTAGCTGCGCACCGCGTCGCCGCCGAGCCGCCCGGTGCCGTCGCTGCGGCTGTCGGCGATCCGGGTCGGGGTCAGCGGGCCGTACTTGTCGGTCGCCGCGGTCCGGTAGTACCCGACCACGTCGAGCACGACATGGGCGGTGCCCGCGTTGTTGTAGACGTTGATCCACGGGGCGCCCCGACCGACCGGACCGACCGCGATCGTGACCAGGTTGGAGATGGTCTGGCCGGCCTTGAAGTTGATGCTGGAGGTGGCGGGCTTGGTGCCGGCCGGGCCGGCCTTGGGGGCGAGCGTGACGAAGCCGTCGGCGGTCGGGTCGGTCACGGTGAGGTTGACCACCACGGCCGTGGCGTCGGTCGGCACGGCGGAGCCGCAGTACATCGGCGGGTGGTTGCCGCAGCGCTGCGAGACCGGGGTGCTGTAGTACTCGCCTTCCTTGAGCGGTCCGAAGTGGTCGTGCGACGGGGTCTGGTCGTAGGAGCGGGTGTCCAGGATCCGGGTCGGGGACATCCCGACGAACCCGGCCGGTGCGGTCACGTCGGCGGCGGCGGTCACGGCCGCCGGTGCCGCGGTCGCCGGGACCGCGGCGAGCGCCGCCACGGTCAGGTTGAGCGCCGCGAGAGCGGCGGTGGACACGGCTGTTCTGGCCCGCATGATCAGGTTCCCCCCTGGTCGATGGCACCGGACGGGTGTTCTTCCGGCACTGGTTGGACGCTTGGGAACGCCGGGGGTTGTACGCCGCCGGACGAATTCTCGGGGGTCACCCGGGGGGTCGGGCTCGGGGTGATCTCGGGGTTCTCTCCGGGCCGTTGGGCCTCGTTCCGGCACTCGCGCCACCGTACGATCGAAGTACCGAAAGCAAGCGGGATGCGGCACCGGACGGCGGCCGACCCGAGGGGAGAAGAGGAACCGACATGGCTGAGCTCTGGAAGTCGCTGCCCTCCTGGGTGCGCAACATCGTCATCCCGGTGCTGGTCCTGGTGCTGGCCTGGAACATCGTCGCCTTCGTGTTCGGCGTCGTCGGCGCCCTGCTCTCGATCGTGATCAAGCTGCTGGTGGTGGTCGGCATCGCCGCCGCCGTGGTGGTCCTGGTGAAGAAGGCCGCCAAGAGCTGACCCACCACCCCGTAACGCCGCCCTGAGGCCCGGCCCCCACGAGAGGGGGACCGGGCCTCGGCCGTTCTCCGGTATCCGATCGGCTACTGGTTGCGGTAGTAGCCGAAGAGGTCGACGACGACACCGGTCGCTCGACGGGACGGGGTGACCGGCTCGTGGGGCGCTCTGGACCTGCGGCGATCGGCTCGCTACGGTGTTGGGCGTCGTGTGCAGGCAACACCGCCTGCGACGCGGGAGCTCGGAGCACCGGGCTGAGAGGACGCTGACCGGGACGTCGACGGACGGACCGACGGCTGCGTCGACCGCAGGAACCTGACCGGGTAATGCCGGCGTAGGGAGTAGAGGTCAGATGACCACGTTCGAAGCACAGCCGCAGTCTGCCCAGGGCGCCCCCAGCAGCGAGCGCACCGGCTACCCGACCCCGGCCTGGCGCAAGTCCTACCGCGAGGGGTCGCGTCCCGACCTGCGCGTTCCGTACCGCGAGGTGCGGCTCACCAACGGCGGGTCCGTCCCGCTGTACGACACCTCCGGCCCGTACACCGACCCGTCCTTCGAGCCCGATGTGCGGCGCGGCCTGCCCGCCCTGCGGGACGCCTGGATCCGCCAGCGCGGCGACGTCGAGGAGTACGACGGCCGCGAGCCGCGCCCCGAGGACGACGGGATCAAGCACACCTCGCCGCGCGGCGGGAACCTGCGCAACCTGGACGCCGTCTTCCCCGGCCGGCCGCGTCGCCCGCTGCGCGGTCGCGGTGGCGCCGCCGTCACCCAACTCGCCTACGCCAAGCGGGGCGTGGTGACGCCGGAGATGGAGTTCGTGGCGCTGCGCGAGGGCCTGGCGCCGGAGTACGTGCGCGCCGAGGTGGCCCGCGGCCGGGCCGTCATCCCGGTCAACGTGAACCACCCGGAGGTGGAGCCGGCCGTCATCGGCACCAACTTCCTGGTGAAGATCAACGCCAACATCGGCAACTCCGCCGTCACCTCCTCGATCGAGGAGGAGGTGGAGAAGATGACCTGGGCCACCCGCTGGGGCGCGGACACCGTCATGGACCTCTCCACCGGCCGCAACATCCACACCACCCGCGAGTGGATCCTGCGCAACTCCCCGGTGCCGATCGGCACCGTGCCGCTGTACCAGGCCCTGGAGAAGGTGGACGGCAGGGCCGAGGAGCTGAGCTGGGAGGTCTACCGGGACACGATCGTCGAGCAGTGCGAGCAGGGCGTCGACTACATGACCGTCCACGCCGGCGTGCTGCTGCGCTACGTCCCGCTCACCGCGCGCCGCAAGACCGGCATCGTCTCGCGCGGCGGCTCGATCATGGCGGCCTGGTGTCTGGCCCACCACCAGGAGAACTTCCTCTACACCAACTTCGAGGAACTCTGCTCCATCCTGGCCTCCTACGACGTCACCTTCTCGCTCGGCGACGGCCTGCGCCCGGGCTCGATCGCGGACGCCAACGACGAGGCGCAGTTCGCCGAGCTGAAGACCCTCGGCGAGCTCGGCCGGATCGCCCGCGAGCACGACGTCCAGGTGATGATCGAGGGCCCGGGCCACGTCCCGATGAACAAGATCAAGGAGAACATGGATCTCCAGAAGGAGATCTGCGACGAGGCGCCGTTCTACACCCTCGGCCCGCTGACCACGGACGTCGCCCCCGGCTACGACCACATCACCTCGGGCATCGGCGCGGCGATGATCGCCTGGTGGGGCACCGCGATGCTCTGCTACGTGACCCCCAAGGAGCACCTGGGCCTGCCCAACCGGGACGACGTCAAGACCGGAGTGATCACCTACAAGATCGCCGCCCACGCCGCCGACCTGGCCAAGGGCCACCCCGGCGCCCAGGCCTGGGACGACGCCCTCTCCGACGCCCGCTTCGAGTTCCGCTGGGAGGACCAGTTCAACCTGGCCCTCGACCCGGAGACCGCCCGCGCCTTCCACGACGAGACCCTCCCCGCCGAGCCCGCCAAGACCGCGCACTTCTGCTCGATGTGCGGCCCGAAGTTCTGCTCGATGAAGATCTCCCAGAAGATCCGCGACGAGCACGGTGACGGATCGACGGCCGTCACCAGCGAGTTCGGCGCCGAGGCCCTGGCGGGCATGGCCGAGAAGTCGGCCGAGTTCGCGGCCCAGGGCAACCGGGTCTACCTTCCGCTGGCCGACTGACGGCAGGTGTCGAGGCGCTGCGCTGGGACCCCGACGGCGGTGTCCGGCGCAGCGCCGCGCACGTTCGGGTGTGCAGGTGGAATCCGGTGGCCGGATTCTCGGGTGTGGGTCAGAGCCCGAGGATTTCGCGAATGAGGCCGAGCTTGCGCTCCGGGGAGAGATTCTGGGGACGGCCGGTGAGCAGGCCGTTCAGGACCATGGGGACGTCGGAGCCGTCGGGAGCCTGGACGGCGTCGATGACCTGGCAGCGCAGGCCACCGTCCCGGAGGAACACCCACAGGTCGTGTTCCTTCCGCGGCTCGCCGTTCTCCCTCGGGGAGAGCCGCCACGCCGGGAACCAGCCGAGCCCCTCCTCGGTAAGGCGCTCGGCCAGTTCTTCCAGGACGTACTTGCCGAGTCTTCGGTAGCCGACTTCCGCGCGCAGTTCACCGAGGGTGACCCTGAGCAGGCCACCCGCGGCACGGCAGCGCTCGGCCACCGTGTCGGCGTCACCGGCGGCCGCAGTGAGCGCCTCTTCCTGCGGATTCGTTAGGTCGTTCATGATCGGGCCAACGATTGGGATCACGGGGCGATACGTGATTCACCGGCCCGGGCGCGGCCAAGAGGAAAAAACGGTACTGCTATGGCGTTGGCGGCGACCGGGGTAGCCCCCAGCCCCCCAGCCGACAGCTGCCGGCCTTCGGCTGCCAATGGAGTGACAAACCCGCCATTTGGTGCGTAGACGAATGATGGCCGCGGGATGGGGCCATTCCCCGATCGGCGCTGGTGCGTCACTCCGTTGCATCTTTATCACTCTCTTCTTTTCATGTTGTTGTTGCACGGTGTAGTGAGTTGATGACTCTCCATCACCTGCACTGGTCGGCTCCCGATCGTCGAAAGCCCTCCGGCGCGAGTGCGAGGGCGTGAGGCCTGACCGGAAACCACCAGCGGCGCTCCGAATGCCCTCTTCGGGTGACGGAGTTCAACGGCGACAAGAAAGGGTCCTGTCCTATGGCAGTCGATGCCATGTTGTCCGCTCCACCGGGACGAGGGCGTAGACGCGCTCGACTCGCGGGGGCGTCCGTCCTGCTGTCCGGACTGACGTTGCTCGCGACGGCCGGCCTGGTCCCCAGCCCCGCGCACGCCGCAACCGCACCGGTGGGGCTGGGGACTGATACCAGCTATGCGATCCTGGCGGGCTCAACCGTCACCAACACCGGCCCCAGCGTCATCAACGGCGACCTGGGGCTCTTCCCGGGCACCAGCGTGACGGGCTTTCCCCCCGGAGCCGTGAACGGGGTTCAGCACGTCAACGACGCGCAGGCGGCGCAGGCCCAGTCCGACCTCGTCATCGCCTACAACGATGCCGCCGGCCGGGCCCCCACGGCCATCCTGACCTCGCCCGGCGACATCGGAGGGCTGACGCTGACACCCGGTGTCTACAAGGCGAGTTCGTCGCTGAACCTCACCGGGACCGTCACCCTCGACGCGATGGGCGACCCGAACGCCGTCTTCATCTTCCAGATCGGCTCCACCCTCATCACGGCTCCGTCGAGCGTCGTCAGCCTGGTCAACGGGGCACAGCCCTGCAATGTGTTCTGGCAGGTCGGTAGCTCCGCCACCATCGATGTCGACTCCTTCTTCAAGGGCAACATCCTGGCCCTCACGTCCATCAGCGTGAACCACGCCTCGGTGATCGAAGGCCGCGCCCTGGCGCGCAACGGCGCTGTCACTCTGGACGACAACACCATCACGAGGGCGGCCTGCACCGTCGGCCCGCCCGGACCGAGTGGCCCGCCCGGACCGAGTGGGCCGCCCGGACCGAGTGGGCCCGCCGGTCCTCCTGGTGCTGCCGGTTCCCCGGGTGCACCTGGACCTAACGGTGCTCCGGGGGTGGCGGGCTCCCCGGGCGCTCCGGGTGCTCCTGGCCCCAATGGTGCTCCCGGTGCCAATGGTTCGCCCGGCGCTCCGGGTGCTCCTGGCCCCAATGGTGCTCCCGGTGCCAATGGTTCGCCCGGCGCTCCGGGTGCTCCTGGCCCCAATGGTGCTCCTGGCGCCCCCGGTGCCAATGGTTCGCCGGGTGCCAATGGCTCGCCCGGTGCCAATGGCTCGCCGGGTGCTAACGGTTCGCCGGGTGCCAATGGTTCGCCCGGTGCCAATGGCTCGCCGGGTGCCAATGGCTCGCCGGGTGCTAACGGTTCGCCCGGTGCTAACGGTTCGCCGGGCGCCAATGGCTCGCCGGGTGCCAATGGTTCGCCGGGCGCCAATGGCTCGCCGGGTGCTAACGGTTCGCCCGGCGCCAACGGCTCGCCCGGCCCTGCTGGGCCTGCTGGTCCGGCCGGCCCATCAGGTCCTGCTGGTCCGGCCGGTCCTGCTGGTCCGGCCGGCCCGCCCCAGTCTCCAGGCGGTCACGGCGGGCAGGGTCACGGCGGCCATGAGCAAGGTGATCACGGGAAGGACCAGGGCAACCACGTCAACGTTCCGGCCGACCACGGGAACGGCAATGGCGGTCACGAACAGGGTGTGCCGGCCGTGCGTCCGCACGAGTCGGGGCAAGCACTCGCTGCCACCGGCTCCGACAAGTCGATCGTCATGGCGGTCGGTTCGGCGGCCGCCGTCGTGCTGGGAGGCTCAATCCTCATCCTCGTGAGGCGCAGCGGACGAGCCGCAGCTCGCCGTCGGCACTAGCCCTCGCCGTGATGGGCGGCGCGCGTCCGGAGTGGGTCCACTTCCCGCCGACGGACTGACGCTCGACCACGCGTGGCGCTGTCCTGGGCAACAAGCTCTACCTGCCCCTGGTCGACTGACCCGGGACACCTGAGCGCCGCCCCGATCACCTCGGGGCGGCGCTTCGCCGTCTTCGCCGTCTTCGCCGTCCTCGGCTACTTCTCGGCGTCGCCGAAGACCATGCGGTGTCCGCGCGCGGTGTCCATGTACTCACGGACGCGGTGGATCAGCCCGTCACGGAGTTCGAAGACCGGGCAGTAGTCATTGGCGTGGTGAAGACCGCGGAGATTTGATCGGCGTCTTGGCCGGCGAACGCCTTCCAGGCGGCCTGGACGATGTCGTGGCTGCTCATCGAGCCGTGGTCGAGACGGGCGCCGGTCCGGGCGCGGCCGATGAAGCGGCCTCCAGCGTGCGGCGGATCACCGCCGAACCGTGCTCGACGGACTCGGCGATCGGTGCGGCCAGCGCGTCGGGCAGGACATCGGTGTGCCACACGAATCTCGTCCGGCCGCCGGCCTCCGGAAGGGCCTGCATGGACGCGTGGTGGTGGGACGGATGGAGGCTGCCGCCGACGACCGTGTAGGCGACCCGCATCGCCTCGTGGTCGAGGTCGACGAGCCGTTCGAACACGATCGTGCCGTCGGCGAAGGTGACGGTCCGCGTGTCCGAGCTCAGTCGGGTGTCGGTGACGAACCCGGGCGCCAGCCGCTCGTGCACCGCGCCGTAGTCGCTGAGCACCGACCACACCGCCTCGGGGCGGGCGTCGATGACGATTTCCTTGTGGATCGAGGCCATGGGTGATCGACTCCTCGTCAGGCCGAAGCGATGCAGAACAGGTGGCCCTCGGGGTCGGCGAGAACGGTCCACTCGCCTTCGCCGGGCTGGAACTCCGGCTTGGTCGCCCCCGCCGAGAGCAGCTCCTTCACCGTGACCTCGGGATCGGCCACCGTGAAGTCGAGATGGGCGTGCTTCGCGGCGTCGGGCCAGCCGGGCCCCCGGTAGCCGGCGACCCGCTGGAAGGCCAACCGGACCGGCCCCCTGCCGAGTTGGACGAAGTCGTCGTCGGCCTGCCCGAGGTCCCAGCCGGTGACCTTGCGGTAGAACTCGGCGAGGGCCCCGGGATCGGCGCAGTCGATGGTGATCGCGGTGAGCTCCGCGTGGACGGCCATGGATGGCTCCCTTCGTGTCATCACGTGAGCCCCAGCATCCGGGCAATGGCGCCGAAGGTCTTGAAGATCCTTGCGGGCCGTTCTGTCGTACCCGGCGGATACCGTTCGCGGCATGCTGTCCGCATCGACCCTCGCCGCCCGGCCGGAGTTCACCGTGGCCGTGGTGGGGTGCCGTTCCGACCGCGCCCGGTGGTCGCAGCCGGAGACCCGCGACGACCACCGCCTGGTGCTGGTGCGACGCGGCAGGTTCCGGCGGTCGGCCGACGGCACCGACACCGATCTGGACCGGACCACGGCCTACTTGGGCGCGCCCGGCGAACAGGAGCGCTTCGCACATCCGGCCGGCGGCGACGTCTGCACGTCGGTCAGCTTCGAGCCCTCCCTCCTCGGGCGCCCGCCCGCCGCGACGACGGTGTATGTCGACGCGCGCGTCGATCTCGCCCACCGCCGTCTGGTGGCCGCCGCGGCCGCCGGCGACATCGACTACGCGCTGGCGGAGGAGCTGCTCCGCCTCGTCGCGGCCGCGGCCGGTGAGCCGACCTTCCGCTCCCGGCCGGCCGACCGGGCGCTGGCCGCCGCGGCGCGCGAGGCGATCATCGAAGAGGCCCCGGAGGCCGGAGGGCTCTGCGCACTGGCCGCGCTGCTGGAGGTGTCGCCCTACCGACTGAGCCGGGTGTTCTCCAGGGAGACGGGCGTCTCGCTGACCCGCTACCGCAACCGCGTACGCGTCACCCGGGCCATGGACCGGATCGCCGAGGGCGAACCCAGCCTCGCCGCCCTGGCAGCACAGCTCGGCTTCGCCGACCAGGCGCACCTGACCCGCATCGTCCGCGAGCACGTGGGACACACCCCGACGGTGCTGCGTCGGCTGCTTGCCCCGGTTCGCGCCCGTCATGAGCCAACGGGCCGATGAATGTGCCGCCGGACGGGCTTCCGGGAGCGGGTTCGGCGGGGTCGGCGGGGCGCGGGGCGCGGGGTCGACCAAGCGCCGGGTGCCGGGCGCCGTGGGTCACGCGGGCTCGGCGGCGAGCAGGTCGGTGGTGCGGTCCGCGGTGAGCACGCCGAGGATGTAGCCGTCCTCGTCGACGACGGGCCAGACCGCCAGGTGCTTGATCCGCATGGCGATCGCGGCCAGGGTCAGGCCCATGGTCGGCCAGGCGAACGGGCCGCGCTGGTGGGTGGTGGCGCTGATGGCGGTCCGCTCGGTGTACCAGGAGCGGGTGAGGAACGGGTGAAGTCCGGTGCGGGTGACCAGCCCTTCGCACCGGCCGTCGTGGCCGCGGACGAGGAGGTAGTCCAGGTGGGCGCCGCGGAGGATGTCGTCGGCCCGGTCGACGGTGCTGTCGTCGGCTATCTGGTAGTCGCAGGGTTCCATGGCGTCGGCGACCGTGAGGCCGTGGCCGGGCCGGGCGGGTTGGGGCGAGTGAGTGGTCACGGGCGAGTGAGTGGTCACGGCGTTCACCGTTCCCGTCTCCGGCCACCCGCCGGGGCGGGGTCTGCCGGGCTGTCCTGCACCCAGAACGAGGCCGGAACGGGGACCGGGATACGGGATGCCCTGGATGTCTCCGAGGCTACTCCTGCGGTGGTCGGCCCGGGGGAGGCTACGGCGGAGTAGCGTGGGGAGTAACCGAGGACATTTCGGACACCGGCATCAGCGTCGACGTCGCCCTGGGTCATGACGGGTCCCTCGTGGACCGGACGGGCGGCCTCAGATGATGCCGATCCCCCTCCCCATTCCTTCCTCCCCCGGGCCGTGGACGGTGCCTGGTGCCCCGCTGCTGCCGCGCTTGGAGCTGGAGCCGACGATGTCGCGGGACGGTGTCTTCGACGGGGCCTGGTGGCCCCGTTCGAACGAGGTCCTCGCCGAACTGCCGGACCTGATCACCGCGCTCGGCGCCCACTTCGGGCAGATCCTGCGGGTCGGCCTCGACACCGAGGCCTGGGACGGTGTGCCCCGGTCCGTCGCCGCCAACGGCCTGATGGTCAGGATCAACTGGTTCGCCGGCAGCGACGCGACGATCAGCGTCACCCGGGGCCTCCAGGACCACTTCCTCCTGCTGGTGGTGCCGCCCGGCACCGACCCGACAACGGCCGCCTCGGCGATGGCCGGAGCCTCCGCGACGGGGAACCACACTCCGGCGGCGGAGCTGCTGCTCGGCCGACCGGTGGTGGTCGTCGCGCCCGGCCGGGTTCACGGCTGATGCCGTTCTCCATCGGTGGAGAACACCGGTGGAGAACACCGGTGGAGAACACCGGTGGGAGAAGTCGTCGAAGAACCTTCGCGGGGAGCGATGAGTTTCCGGGACGCCCGGGGTCTACCTCTGTGCAAGCGACGGACGTGACCACGGAGGAGATCCCGAGATGACCGAGAACCTGGGCGAGCTGACCATCACCCGCGAGCTGCCGGGCGCCCCGGCCGCCGCGTTCGAGGCCTACTTCGAGCCGGAGCAGTTCGTCCGCTTCTGGGGTCCGGTCGGCACCCACGTGCCGCTGGAGACCGTGACCGTCGAGGCGAAGGAGGGCGGTCGCTACGACAGCACCATGGTGATCGACGCGACCGGCGACCGGTACCCGCTGAAGGCCGAGATCACCGAGATCCGGGTCGGCGAGTTCTTCGCGATGGTGGAGGAGGGCTCGGGCATGCGTTCCGCCCTCACCTTCACCGGGCTCGACGGGGGCGGCACCCGGGTGGTGCTGCACCAGACCGGGGTGCCGGAGATGTTCCGCGGCCCGGAGGCCGAGGCGGGACTCAACTCCAGTTTCGACCGGCTGGTCGAGCACCTCGCCGGCCGGAACTGACGGGCGCGGCGCTTCCGGCGTGCCCGCCCCGGGCCACCCCCGTGGGCCCGGGACGGGCACGCGGTCTGTTGGCCGTGCGCTGGGGGTGGACGGTCAGTTGGCCGCGTCCTGGGGGTACCAGCGGAGTTCGACGGTGTTGCCGTCCGGGTCCTGGACGTAGACGGAGGTGGCGGTGCCGCGGGCGCCGTAGCGGGGGACGGGACCCTCCAGGACGGTGAAGGTGCCCGCGTCGATGACCTCCTGCCAGTCGAGGGGCTCGACGGTGAGGCAGAAGTGGTCGACGTTGGACTCGTGCCGGGGGCCGTGGGCCAGGTCGATGATGGTCTCGGCGCTGACCCGGATCGACGGGAAGGACACCTTGCCGGCGCGCCATTCGTCGACGCGGACGGGCTCCAGGCCCAGGAGGCCGGCGTAGAAGGCCAGCGAACGCTCGACGTCGGCGACGTTGAGGACCAGGTGGTCGAAGGCTACGACGCGCATGGGTGATCGGCTCCGCTCGGGTGGGGCTGTCGGGGACGGGTTCAACGATCCTCTCGGCCGGGCGGGTGATCAATGCGTGATCGCCGTAGGATCGTTGAGCCGGATTCAACGATCGAGGGGCGGGGCGGGATGCTGGAGCGGTTGGAGATCGAGGTCTTCCTCGCGCTCGCCGGGGAGCTGCACTTCGGCCGGACCGCGGAGCGGCTGCACCTGACCACCGGGCGGGTCAGCCAGGTGGTGAAGAAGCTGGAGCGCCGGATCGGCGGGCAGTTGTTCGACCGCACCAGCCGGTCGGTCCGACTCACCCCGGTGGGGCGGCAGTTGGCGGACGACCTGGCCCCGGTGGTGGCGGCGATGGAGGCGGCGCTGCGCCGGGCGGAGGACGCGAACCGGGGCGTCACCGGGGAGCTGCGGGTGGCGTTCCTCGGCGAGTGGACGGCGCCGGTGCTGCTCAAGGCGGCCGCGCTGTTCGGCGAGCGGCACCCGGACTGCCGGGTGGACGTGCGGGAGGTGCATCTCTCCAACTCCCGGGCGAGCCTGGTGGACGGTTCGATCGACGTCCTGATCGCCTCCTACCCGTTCGACGGCATGGCCCGCGGGCCGGTGCTGCTGACCGAGCGGCGGGTCCTGGCGGTGGCGGCCGGGCACCCCTTGGCCGGCGAGCGGTCGGTGTCGCTGGAGGTGCTCGCGGACCATCCGGTGGTGCAGTACCCGGAGGTCACCTCGGCGGGCTTCAAGCGCGACCGCACCCCCGGCCGGACCCCGTCCGGCCGCCCGGTGCCCAAGGGGCCGTCCGGCGGCACCTTCTCCGAGATGCTCAGCCTGGTCGCGATGGGCCGCGGCGTCCTCCCGGTCGGCGAACACTCCCGCCACTACTACCCGCGCCCGGACGTCGCGTACGTGCCGATCCATGACGCGCCCCCGATCGAGCGCGGCCCGGTCTGGCTGGAGAGCAACACCACCGCCCGGGTCCGCGCCTTCGTCCGGGCGGCCACGGACGCCGTTGCGGAGTCGGCCGACCGGGCGACGCCGTTGTGCGTGCCGGCGGAGTGACCGCAGCAGGCGGAGTGACCGGTAGTGGCGGAGCGACCGGTGGGGGCTTCAGGAGATCGCGCGCAGCCGGGGCCGCTCCGGGGCGAGCAGGCGGTCGAGGTGGGCGGCGGTGTCGTCGTCGGCGGGGAGCAGGACGAGGAGCTGCTGGGCGTCGTCGGTGAGGTCCAGGGTCTCGCGGTGGAGCCGGAGTTCGGGGCCGGACGGGTGGCGGAGGCGGAGCGGGCCCCGGCGGGGGACGAGGTGGTTGCCGATCCGGCGGGTGAACTCGGGGCCGGCGAGCGGGGCGAGTTCGGTGCTGAGCCATTCGGCGGACTCGACCGAGGGCCCGAGCCAGATGTCGAAGGCCTGCTCGTCGGCGATGTCGTCCCAGTCGGCGAACAGGGTGCGGGCGCGCGGGTCGGTGAAGACGTAGCGGGTGAGGTTCGGGGCCGGGGCGTCGAGCAGTCCGGCCGCGCCGAGGACGGCCGCGTAGCCGCTGGTGTGGGCGAGGACGTCGCCGAGGCGGTTGGTGACGGCGGCGATGCCCGGTTCGAGCAGGCGCAGGGTCTCGCGGACGGTGGGGCGCAGCTCGCGCGGGGCGGGGACGGGCCGGGCGTGGCCGGCGCACGCGCCGCCGGTGATCTTGGTGAGGTAGCGCAGGTGGTTGCGTTCGGCGGGGTCGAGACTGAGGGCGTCGGCGAGCGCGTTGACCACGGCGGTGGAGGGGTTGCGGTCGCGGCCCTGCTCCAGCCGGGTCAGGTACTCGACGCTGATGCCGGCCCGGACGGCCAGGTCGGAGCGGCGCAGGCCGGGCGAGCGGCGGCGGCCGTGGTCGGGCAGGCCCAGCGTCTCCGGCTGGATGCTGTCGCGCTTGGCGCGGATGAAGTCCCCCAGTGGTGTGCCCATATGGCGAGCGTACGGTTGATCGTCGCGCGGAGGGTGGCCCTGCGGGGGCCAGCCTGGGCACGGCCTGGTTGCGGCCGTTCGGCGGGCGGAGAGTGGTCGCCATGGAGACGAACACGCACAAGCTGGTGATCATCCTCGGCAGCGTCCGGGAGGGCCGGTTCGGCCCGGTGGTGTCCTCGTGGGTGGCCGAGCAGGCCGCCTCGCACGGCGGCTTCGAGGTCGAGACGGTGGACCTCGCCGAGGTCGATCTGCCGCTCGAACTTCCCGCCGCCTCACCGAAGTTCGCGGGTGATGGTTATCCGCGTCCGGCCGGGATGGCGAAGCTGACCGAGGCCCTGGAGGGCGCCGACGCCTTCGTCGTCGTCACGCCGGAGTACAACCACAGCTACCCGGCCTCGCTGAAGGCCGCGATCGACTGGCACTTCACCCAGTGGACGGCCAAGCCGGTCGCCTTCGTCAGCTACGGCGGTGCGGCCGGCGGCCGGCATGCCGTGCTGCACCTGGAGAACGTGCTGACCGAGCTGCACGCGGTGACCATCCGGGACGGCCTGGCCTTCCCGAACTACTTCACCGCCTGGGCGGACGGCCGCCCGAACGATCCGCAGGCGCCCGGCTACGCCAAGGTCCTGCTCGACCAGCTGTCCTGGTGGGCGGGCGCGTTGAAGAACGCGCGGGCTGCCGCGCCGTACCCGGCATGACCGGAGCGGGGAAGGGGCCGGAGCGGGGAAAGGGGCGGAGCGGGGAAAGGGGCGGAGCGGGGAAAGGCAGCAAGGAAGGGGCCGGAGCGGGGAAGGTGCCTCAACTCGCCCTGCGCCGACGGTAGTAGTGCACGGTGAGCAGGGCGAGCAGCGGTCCCCAGGCGGCCAGCGGCAGGTAGCCGGCCCAGAACACGACGGTCTGCCAGCCGTGCGTGATGATCCCGTCCTTGTCGCCCCGGATGGTCAGGCCGAGCGAGAACATCACCATCGCGTACGGGAAGACCATCAGCGCCGCCGAGCCCAGCCCGGCCGGGACCACGGCGGCGAGCACCGGGACCGGGCGGCCGCCGAGGACGGGGATCCAGCGCGGCCACACCTCGCCCCAGCGGGCGACCAGGCCGAAGCAGAGGAGCGCCAGCGCCTCGCTGACCACGCTGAGCGCGAGGATGTACGCCCAGCCGCCGTCGAACGAGGCCGGGTCCTGCTCCGGCGGTGTCGGGCCGTGGTCGAGCAGCGGCAGCCCGAGGATGAAGCCGCCGATCCGCCAGAGGCAGGACGGCAGGACCGCCAGGGTGATCGCGTAGCCGGTCCGGACCGCCCAGCGGGGTACGCCCGGTGCCGGTGTGCCGTGCAGTCGTGCCGCGATTGTCCGTGCGCCCATGGTTCCGCCTCCCGGTCCGGGCGGACGCCGTCCGTCCGCCACCGCTCCGACCTTCCCGGAGCGCGCGGGCGGGGGCGTCCTCACCCGGGCTGAAACCGGGCGGGCCCGCTCCCCCGGGCGGGGGAGCAAGCGGTCGCCGCGGTAGGAGGCCACGGGGGCTGCCGCCCGCCGCGGTCAGGAGGCCACGGCGGTGACGGGGTCAGGGCAGCAGCAGCCCCCAGGACAGGGCCCAGGGCAGGAAGACCACCCCGGCCAGCAGCAGGGCGCCCAGCCGGACCCGGTCGGCCGCCGGGCCGGCGGCCAGGGCGGCCCGCTCCCGCCGGGCACCGACCGCGGCGACGGCGGCCGACCCGAGCGCGAACAGCGCGAGCAGCTGGACGGCCAGCCAGACCACCGGGCGGCCGAACAGGACCGGGCCGGGGAACATCGCGGCGGTGACCATCAGGAAGAGCAGGTACCCGAGGGCGCCCAGGAGGGCGGCCGTTCCGGTGAGGGCGGCCCAGCGGGCGGCCCGGGGCAGGGCGGCGGGGCGCGGCCGGCGGCGCAGGTGGCGGGCGGCGCCGGTCAGCGCGTAGCCCGCGAAGCCGGTCAGGCACAGCAGGGTGGCGACGGCCTCGACCCAGGTGGACTCGTACCCGGGGAGCGGATCGAGCGCGCGGCTGCGGGTGTCCTGCTGCGGGGCCTGGTCGGCGGAGGCGGTGGGCAGGCCGGTGGCGAGCCGCTGGATCCAGGCGGACTCGGCCTCGGCGTAGTCCGCCGGGAGCCGGTCGGGCCGGTCGTAGCCGTCGTCCGCGGTGAGGTGCAGGTTGTGCCGGACGTCGGGGACGGTCCGCAGCGTGTAGTGGGTGTTGCCGCCGCGGTCGAGGGCCCGGCGGATGATCGTCGCGCTCTCCTCGGGGGCGGCCTCGCGGTCGAGGGTGCCCCACTCGGCCAGGACCGGCTGCCGGACCCGCTCCCACGCCGGCACCGGATCGTAGTCGGCCTGCGGGAAGAGTCCGGCGCCGGTGAGCTGCCGGACGGAGGTGTCCGAGAGCGCGTCGATCAGTGAGCCGTGGACGCCCGCGTGGCGCAGGTAGCCCCGGTACGCCCAGGCCTGTTGGCGAGCGGGGGTGAGGCCGACCGCGCCGACGGTGACCAGGTACGTCGCCTCGGTGGAGCGGGTGGCGGCGAGCGAGGCCACCCAGGCGCCCTCGGACAGGCCCCACAGGCCGACCCGGTCCGGCGCGACCTCCGGCCTGGCGCGCAGCAGCCGGACGGCGGCCAGGGCGTCCTCGGCCAGCTGCCCGTAGTCCCGGTGGGTCATCGAGTAGCCGTCGGTGCGCTTGTCGAAGACCAGCGTGGTGACGCCGTGCCGGGCGTACGCCTCGGCGGCGGCCCGCAGTTCGGCCAGCGGGCCCGGCCCGGCCCCGGGGACCATGACCAGCCCGGGGCCGCGGGTGCCGGCCGTCGCGGCGGGGGCGGCCAGCAGCAGGCCGTGCAGGACGGTGCCGCCGGCGCCGGTGAAGTCGACCGGGCTGGCGACCGGATCGCCCGTCGCCGACGTGGTGTTCGTCGACGTGGTGTTCGCGGGTGTGGCGCTAGCGGGTGTGGTGCTCCCTGCCGTGCCGCTCACGGCCGCGGCGCCCGCCGGTCCGCCGGTGAGGAGCAGCCCCGGCAGGGCCGCGAGTAAGGCGGTGAGCAGCAGCGCCGCTCCGGTGCGTGCTGGTCGGACGGGTCCGGTGCTCATCGCCGCTCTCCCCCGGTCGTTCTCCTCTTGTGGGTTCCAGCCTGGCGGGCGGCGGAGTCCGGGGCGATGGTGGTCGCACCCGGACCGGGGGTGGGGATGTCCCCCGGAAGCGCCCCGGGCACCCGGGGCGTCGCGGAGGGCTCAGCGGACCTCGTCGGGCCCGGTGAAGTCGGGCGGTGTGTACCCGGGGCCGGTGAAGTCGGGCGGGGTGAAGGCGGCCGGGCGGGTCGTGCGGCCCCGGGGGTCGGTCAGCCCCTCGGGGCCGGGGCTGGTGAACGCGGGCGAGGTGTAGCCGGGGCTGCTGAAGTCGGGGCCCTCGTAGCCGCCGTCGTGGTCGGGGTCGTCGTGGTCGGGGCTCTCGTGGCCCGGGCCGTCGTGGTCGGGCCGGGCCGCCGGGCCCGGCACCGGCGGCAGCGCGTCGAGCAGGTACGGGAGGATTCCGCGCTCGCGCAGCGCGCCGCGCCACTCGCGGTGGGCGTCGCCGAGTTCGGCGGCGAGCTCCGGGTCGGTGCCGGCCGGGGCGGTCGCGGCGCCTTCGCGCAGGGCGGTGAGCAGCAGCCCGATGACGCCGATGGCCATCGCGGCGACCCCGGCGGCGAGGGCCACCCATCCGGCCGTGACCAGGGAGCGGGCGAGGGCGAGGTCCGGACCGGCGGCGCGCAGCAGGTAGCCGATCAGCAGCAGGAACAGGGCGGCGGCCCAGGCCAGGATCGGGGTGAGCACGGTGAGGACGGGGAACAGTCCGGCGCCGCCGCCCCCGGAGCGCAGCTGGCTGAGCAGCCCGGGGGCGGCCGGTTCGCTGCCGGGCGGCGGCGGGGGCGTGCTGTGCAGGCTGTCGCGCAGCCGGGTGTAGTGGGTGTACTCGGTGGCGGCCGCGGCGTTGACGCGGTCGGCGTCGCGCAGGGCGCGGATGCGCAGCTGGTCGGTGGTGAGCGCGCCGGGTGCGCGCAGGGCGGTGAGGACGGTGCGGTCGCGCAGGGCTTCCGTGAGGAGGCGCTCGTACTCCGGGCGGTCCTCGGCGAGCAGTGGCGGGGGGTTGGACATGGGGACCCCGTTCGTGCGGACCCCGTTCGCTCCGCCCCGGGGGCGCGCGGCCCTCAGGACGCCGAAACGGGCGCGGAGGCGGGCCGCCGGACGGGCGGCCGGGTGTGGTGTGCCTCATGGTAGGGGCGGGCGCGCCCGGGCTGACAGTCGGTTTCCGGAATTTCGCGCCCCGGGACGCGTGCGTGCGACCGCCCGAGCGCCGGGAACAACTGTTCTACGGCGATGGTCGGTTGACGATCGGTCGGCAGCCGGAGGGCGATCCGGTCGGCGGTCGGCGGTCGGCGGTCGGCAGCCGGAGGGCGATCCGGCCGAGGGAGCGGCCGCGCGCCTCAGCCGATGGGCAGCCGGGCGACCAGCAGCCGCCCCTCCATGGTGACGCCGCCGTCCATCGCCACCGCGAGGTCGTCCGCGTACACGTACGGCCCGGGGATGTGCGGCGGCTGGCCGTCGTCGTTGTGCACCGCGCCGGTGAGGTACGGGATGGGGCTGTGCCCGTGCACGATCCGGCTGCCGCCGTAGGTGTCCAGCAGCTCGTGGACGGCCATCGGGCCGGCGTCGCCGCGGAAGGCGAACCGCTTGGTGAAGCGGCGGAAGCAGTCCCACCACTCGTCCACGCTGCCGTCGGCGAGCAGGCCGTGCACCGCGTCGTTGACGTCGGGGATGGACTCGCCGTACTCCAGGTACGCGGTGGTGTCGGAGTGCAGCAGCAGGTGGCCGTCCTCTACCGCCATGGCGGGCAGCCGGGAGAGCCAGCTGATGTGGTGCGCCTCCAGCCGGTCCAGGTCGCTCTGCTGGCCGCCGTTGAGCCGCCAGGCGGCGAGGAAGGAGGCGGTGCCGGCGGTGGACTGGACGGGCTCGTCGCCGTACTTGGCGGCGCCGAGGAAGAGCAGTTCGTGGTTGCCCATCAGGGCGCGGCAGTAGCCGCCGGCCGCGGCGGCCTCGGCGGCCAGCTGCATGACCAGGTCGATGACGCCGATGCCGTCGGGGCCGCGGTCGGTGAAGTCGCCGAGGAACCAGATCCGGGCGCGGCCGGCCGACCAGTGGCCGTCGGCGTCGATCAGGCCCTGGCCGTGCAGCGCGGCGCGCAGCTCCTCCAGGTAGCCGTGCACGTCGCCGACGACGTAGACCGGGCCGGGGGGCTCGCCGGGGCCGGGGGCCGGGTACGGGTAGGTCGGCGCGGCGGGGTCGGGCAGCGGCGGGCCGAGTTCGATGGTCGGCGGGTCGTCGCGGCCGTCGAGCCCGAGTGCGGGGGAGGGCTGGTCGGGCAGGGTGGGTTCGTATCCGGCCTGGTCCCGGCCGTCGTAGCCGCCCTGCTCGCGCGCGTCGTAGCCGCCCTGGTCCTGGCCGTCGTAGCCGGCCTGCTCCCGGCTCTCGTAGCCGCCTTGCTCCCCGCCCGCGTAGCCCGTGCGCTCCTCGTACCCGGGGCCGTCCTCGTAGCCGCCCTGCCCCTGGTGTCCCTGGTGCTCCTGCTGTCCCTGGTGTTCCTGATGTCCCTGCTGCGAGAAGGCCGGGGCCTGGTCCATGCCGATGCCCTGGGCGTGCACGGTGTGGCCCTGGCCGTCGGCGGGCCAGTGCTGCTCCAGGTAGCGGGCTCCGCCGTAGCCGCTGTAGGTCTCCCCGTCGTGGCCCTCCCCCTCGTAGGGTGCGGCGGGGTAGCCGGTGGCGGCGTCGGGTTCGTAATAGGTGCCGTACGGCAGCACGTCGAGGTCCGGCTGGTGGCGGGGGACCGAGTGGGGGTGCTCGGGCCCGGGGAAGCGGTCCTCGGGTGTCATTCGCCCATCATAGGAAGACCACTCTCCCGGCGTCGTCACCTGGTGGGTATCCAATCCTCCGGAGCGTCAGCCGGGCGGTTCCGCAAGGTCCGTTTTGTCCCGGCTCGGCATGGTCTCGTCAGCTGTGGCGGGGCCGCGCGGCCCGGCCTCGGGGCCGCTGCGGCGTGGTGGTCTATACCTCGCCCGGGGCCCGGGGCGGGCTGACGGTGGTGCGCGGACTCCGGCGCTGGGAGGAGGCGCGGACGATCAGCTCGGTCGGCATCAGGGTGCCGGGCGGCGGCCCGGTGCCGGCGGTGCGGAACCGCGGCGGGAAGAGCCGGGCGATGTCGACGCCCGTCCCGGAGTCCACGCCCTCGATCGCGTCGATGAGCAGGTTGACCACCGTGGTGCCGATCTTGCGCGGTTTGAGCGAGAGCGTGGTGATCGGCGGCTCGGTGGTCGCGTAGACGTCGCTCTCGCTGCAGCAGACCAGCAGCAGGTCGTCCGGCACCCGCAGGCCGTAGCGGCGTGCGGCGGCCAGCAGGTCGGTGCCGTTGGGGTCGAACAGTCCGTAGACGGCGTCCGGCCGGTCGGGGCGGGCGAGCAGCCGGTCGGCGGCGACGGCGCCGGCGGCCGGGTCGTGCGCCGGGTAGGTCTCGTACACCGGCTCCTGCCCGACCTTGGCGCACCAGCCGAGGTAGGCCTCGGTGGAGAGCCGGGTGTAGGTGTCGGTGCTGGTGCCGGTGAGCAGGCCGATCCGGCGGGCGCCGGCCTCGGAGAGGTGGTCGAGGATGCCGAGCACGGCGGCCTCGTGGTCGTTGTCGACCCAGGCGGTGACCGGGCAGTTGCCGGGCTTGCCGTCGCTGACCACCGGCACGCCGGACCGGTACAGCTCGCTCACCAGGGGGTCCTGGTCGGGCGGGTCGATCACCACGGTGCCGTCCAGGGCGATGTTGCCCCAGACGTCGTGGCGGGAGGAGGCGGGCAGCACCACCAGCGCGTAGCCGCGGCCCAGGGCGGCGCTGGTGGCGGCCCGGGCCATCTCGGCGAAGTAGGCGAACTCGGTGAAGGTGAACGGCTCTTCACCGTAGGTCGTGACGGTCAGGCCGATCAGGCCGGACCGTCCCGTGCGCAGGGTGCGGGCGGCCGCGGAGGGGCGGTAGCCGAGGCGCTCGGCTACCTCGCGCACCCGGCTGCGGGTCTCGTCGGGCAGGCGGCCCTTTCCGTTCAGCGCATCGGAGACAGTGGTGATCGACACTCCGGCGGCTGCTGCCACATCCCGGATGCCGGCCCGCTCCAGACGCCGTGAGGTGGTGGGACGCCGACCGCTCTGGTTGGCTGCTGCTGTCATGGCGGACCGATCGTATGGCTCCTGACAAGGGTCTGTGACCGGCGCATCGAAAGCCCCCGGAGATACGTTTCTCCAAGAGTGAGCCGGGGTGCGCCCCTTCGATACCCGCCTGAAACCAGGCCTCTTACCTCTGACATGTGCCAAAGGAACCGGGCAGAATGGCTGATCTGCGCCTGTAACCCGACCGGGCATCTCACTCCTACGGGTGAGGGCGGTCGGTATCGTGCAAGGCACCCGACCGGGGAGTCCGGGCGCGTCACGAGGTCCCGGGCACGGAGGCGACCCCGTCCGTGGCGGGCGAGCGCACCGGAGAGTTCCGCAACTGGAAACGGAGTACGACCGTGAGCAGTGGTACGTCAGCGCAGGGCCCGCGGCTGCGGCCGACCCTCGACGGCATCCCCACGTACAAGCCCGGCAAGCCGGCCGGCGCCGACGCCTACAAGCTGTCCTCGAACGAGAACCCCTACGAGCCGCTGCCCGGTGTCCTGGAGACCGCGGTCAAGGCGGCCGGTTCGCTCAACCGCTACCCCGACATGGGGGTCACCGAGCTGACCTCGGTGCTGGCCGAACGCTTCGGGGTGCCCGCCGAGCACATCGCCACCGGCACCGGCTCGGTCGGCATCGCCCAGTCGCTGGTGCTCGCCACGGCCGGCCCGGGCGACGAGGTGGTCTTCGCCTGGCGCTCCTTCGAGGCGTACCCGATCGTCGCCACGGTCTCCGGGGCGACGCCCGTCCCGGTGCCGCTCAAGGCGAACGGCGACCACGACCTGGACGCGATGCTCGCCGCGGTCACTCCGAACACCCGGCTGATCTTCGTCTGCAACCCCAACAACCCCACCGGCAACGTGATCCACCGCGCCGAGCTGGAGCGCTTCCTGGACGCCGTCCCCGGCGACATCCTGGTCGTGGTGGACGAGGCCTACATCGAGTTCATCCGCGACCCCGAGGTGCCCAACGGCATCGACCTCTACCGGGACCGCCCGAACGTGTGCGTGCTGCGCACCTTCTCCAAGGCGTACGGCCTGGCGGGCCTGCGGGTCGGCTTCGCCATCGCGCACGAGCCGGTGGCGGCCGCGCTGCGCAAGGTCGCCACCCCCTTCGGCGTGAGCCGGATCGCCCAGGACGCCGCCATCGCCTCGCTGCGCGCCGAGGAGGCGCTGCTGGAGCGGGTCGAGGCGCTGGTCGAGGAGCGCACCCGGGTGGTGGCCGGACTGCGCGCCCAGGGCTGGGAGATCCCGGACTCGCAGGCCAACTTCGTCTGGCTCTGGCTCGGCGAGCGTTCGCCGGAGTTCGCCGCCGCGTGCGCCGAGGCCGGCGTGATCGTGCGGCCGTTCCCGGAGGGCGTGCGGGTGTCGATCGGCGAGGCCGAGGGCAACTCGATCTTCCTGTCGGTGGCGGAGGCCTTCCGCAAGTCGCTCTGACGTCCTGTTGGTGATCGCAGGGGCGTGCCGGTTTTCCGGCGCGCCCCTGCGGCGTTCCGCGCCCTGGGGTGTCCCGGGGCCCCGGCGTGTCCCGGGCCGTGCGGCGTTCCGCACGGCTGCCGCAGGCCCGGCCCGACTCCGTGAGAACGCCCTCAGAACGTCCTGCCGGATGCCTGGAGGTCGCTGGGAGCCCGCTGGGAGTTCCACCAACGGCCGCCCACGGGACCGCCAAGGCGCCCGCACGGGAGGGGCGCTCTGTCCGCAATGCCCGGATCCGGCCGGTCAGGCTTCTCCCAGCCGGTGTCCAGGACGACGCAAGAGGGCCCCGGGAAGCTGTCCCGCATGAAGGTGCTCCCACGGCGGCGAGGCGCCGTCCTCGTCAATTCCGCGCTCGGCGTGGCCCTGCTGGGCGGTGCCGCCCTGGTGTACGCCACGGTCAGCGGCAGTTCCGGCCCGGCTTCCGCGAAGCCCGTGGCCCGCACCGCGACGGTGTCCAAGGGCACCGTCCTGGCCACCGTGTCCGGATCCGGCACCCTGGTCTCACCGACCGACGCGGCCCAGGACTTCACCACCGGTGGCAGGCTCACCGCGGTCGAGGTCGCGGTCGGGGACGCCGTGAAGAAGGGCCAGGTGCTCGCCACCGTCGACACCACGGCGGCCCAGCAGCAGGTGGACGCGGCCCGGTCCGCGCTCACCACGGCCCAGGCCAACCTCACCAAGGCCCAGGCCGGGGTCACCACCACGACCACCGAGCAACTGCCGGGCGCCACCTCCGCCGCCTCTCCGGGCGCCGGGGCCGGCAGCGGTGGACGCGGGGCGGGCGGGAGCAGTACGCCCGCCCCGCAGACCACCACCATCACCACCACCAAGGTCGACGACGCGGCCGTGGCCCAGGCCCAGCAGCAGGTCGCCACCGCGCAGACCAACCTCGCCAACGCCCAGACGGCGCTGACCGGCACCACCCTGACCGCCTCGGTGGACGGCACGGTCGCCTCGGTCTCCGGCAAGGTCGGCGACACCGTCGGGGCCACCGGCTCCGGCTCCTCCTCGTCCTCCTCCACCAAGTCCACGGGCGGCGGCGCGAGTTCGACGTCCGCTCCGAGCGGCTTCATCGTGCTCACCAACCCGACCGGGATGCAGGTCACCGCGAACTTCTCCGAGCTCGACTCGCTCAAGCTGAAGAAGGGCGAGGCGGCCACCGTCACCCTGAACGCCCAGTCCGACACCAAGCTCAACGCGACCGTCCTGTCGGTCAGTTCGCTGCCCACCAGCAGCGGCTCCGGCGGCGCGGCCGGCTCCGCGGCCGTCCAGTACGCGGCCACGCTCCAGATCACCGGCGACACCAGCACGCTGCGCACCGGCCTGAGCGCCACCGTCCAGGTGATCACCGGCGAGGCCGACAACGCGCTCTCGCTGCCCACCTCCGCCCTCTCCGGCACCGGAACGTCGCGCACCGCGACCCTGGTGCAGCCGGACGGCGCCTCCGAGCGGGTCACCGTCGGCGTCGGGGTCGAGGGCGACAGCACCGTGCAGGTGGTCTCCGGGCTGAAGGAGGGCGACAAGGTCGAACTCCCCACCACCAGCGGCGGAAACGGCTTCCCGAACGCCTCCTTCCCGGGCCTCGGCGGCAACCGGGGCGGGGCCGGCGGAGCCGCGGGCGGCGGGGTCTTCCCCGGCGGTGGCTCCGGCGGCGGTGGCGCCGGTGGCGGGGCCGGTCGCGGCGGCAAGGGCTGAGACCGATCATGCGTCACGTCATCGACAAGCGCGTCCCCGCGCATCCCGTCCCGGTGATCCGGATCCGCCGGCTCACCAAGGCGTACGGACACGGCGACGCCACCGTGCACGCACTGCGCGGCCCCTCCGACCCGGAGACCGGCGAGCCGCAGGGCGTCGACCTGGACATCGAGCAGGGCGACTTCGTCGCCGTTATGGGCAGCTCCGGCTCCGGCAAGTCCACCCTGATGAACATCCTCGGCTGCCTGGACGTCCCGACCGCCGGCCGCTACCTGCTGGACGGCACCGACGTCGGACACCTGGACGAGCAGCAGCTCGCACTGGTGCGCAACCGCAAGATCGGCTTCGTCTTCCAGTCCTTCAACCTGGTGCCCCGCACCACCGCCCTCGCCCAGGTCGAGCTGCCGCTCGCCTACGCGGGCGTCCGCACCGCCGAACGGCGCCGCCGGGCGATGGCCGCGCTGTCACTGGTCGGGCTCGCCGAGCGGGCCGGGCACAAGCCCAACGAGCTCTCCGGCGGCCAGCAGCAGCGCGTCGCGGTGGCGCGGGCACTGGTGACGGCGCCCGCGATGCTGCTCGCCGACGAGCCGACCGGCAACCTCGACAGCCGCTCGACGGAGGAGGTGCTCGCCCTGATCGACGGGCTCAACGCCACCGGCCGCACGGTCGTGCTGATCACCCACGAGGACGAGGTCGCCCGGCACGCCAAGCGGGTGCTGCGGCTGGTCGACGGGCAGATCGTGAGCGACCTGAGGCAGGCGCCCGTGGAGGGGCCGCCGCCCTTCCTGGACGCGGCGGTCGCGGAGGCCGCGGTCGCGGAGGTGTCGGCGTGATCCTCTGGCAGACGCTCCGCTTCGCGGTCGGCGGCCTGGCCGCCAACAAGGTGCGCTCGGCGCTCACCATGCTCGGGGTGCTGATCGGCGTGGCCTCGGTGATCCTGCTGCTGGCGGTCGGCAACGGCTCGTCCGTGGCGGTCAAGGACTCGATCACCTCGCTCGGCACCAACTCGCTGACGGTCAGCTCCGGTTCGGCGAACGGCGGCTCCCGGGCCACCTCCGCGGTCAAGAAGCTCACGGTCGCCGACGCCAAGGCGCTGGCGAGCGACGGCGGCTCGGGCGCCATCAAGTCGGTCGCCCCGGTGGTCACCACCAGCGGGACGGCGCTGTACGGGAACATCTCGTACAGCCCCGGCTCGATCGTCGGCACCTACCCGTCGTACTTCGAGACCGCCAACCAGAAGGTCGCCCACGGCGAGTACTTCACCGACGACGACGTGCTCGCCTCGCGCAAGGTCGCGGTGCTCGGCGCGACGACCGCCAAGCAGCTGTTCGACACCGAGAACCCGGTCGGCAGGTCCGTCGTCCTCGGCGGAACGCCGTTCACCGTGGTCGGCGTGCTCCAGGCCAAGGGCGGCAGCGGCTTCACCGACCCGGACGACGTGGTCATCGCCCCGCTCCCGACGGTGCAGAACGCCTTCACCGGCTTCGGCCCGGTCAACCAGATCCTGGTGCAGGCCTCGAACGCCGACAGCACCACGGCGGCCCAGTCCGAGATCACCCGGGTGCTGCTCGGCACGCACGCCATCGCCGACCCCGCCAAGGCGGACTTCCGGATCACCAGCCAGGCCTCGCTGCTCACGGCGCGGGAGAGCACCACCAAGACCTTCACCGTGCTGCTCGGCGCGGTGGCGGCGATCTCGCTGCTGGTCGGCGGGATCGGCATCACCAACATCATGCTGGTGACGGTCACCGAGCGGACGCGCGAGATCGGCATCCGCAAGGCGCTCGGCGCGCCGCGCGCGGTCATCCTCGGGCAGTTCCTCACCGAGTCGACGCTGCTGTCGGTGATCGGTGCGGGGTTGGGCGTGGCGGCCGGGATCGCCGGCTCGCACTTCAGCATCGTCGGCATCAAGCCGGTGGTGATCCCCGAATCGGTGCTCGGCGCGTTCGCCATCGCCGTCGCCATCGGGCTGTTCTTCGGCAGCTACCCCGCCAACCGGGCCGCCTCGCTGCGGCCGATCGACGCCCTCCGGCACGAGTAGGACTCCACTGTCATGAGCAAAGAGATCGCCACGGTCAGCCCGGACGCCGGCACTCCGGCCGAGCAGCTCGCCCTGCTCGCCACCCCGCCGGACGCCCGCGACGTGAGCGCCGAACTGGCCGCGCCGCCCCGGCGGAAGCTGCCCTGGCTCAGCCTGGTGCTGGCGGGCGGCGTGATCGCCACCGGGGCCTTCGCGGGCGGGGTCTGGTACCAGCAGAACAACGGGACCGCGGGCGGCGGGAAGTCCTCCGCCCGGCCGGCCGCCGCCGCGGCTTCGGGCGGCGGCTACGGGCAGGGGCAGAACGGCTCCCGCCGTGGCGGGCAGGGGCAGGGCGCCGGGCAGGGAGCGGGCCAAGGGGCAGGCCAGGGCGGGCAGGGCAAGGGAGGGCAGGCCGGCTTCGCCAGGGGCACGGTCAAGGCCGTCGACGGCAACACGGTGTACCTGACCGACACCAACGGCAACACCATCAAGGTCACCACCGGCGACGCGACGAAGGTCCAGCTCAACAAGGAGGGCAAGGTCGGAGACCTGCAGCCCGGCCAGAGCGTGACCGTCGTCGGCACCCCCGACGCCAACGGTGGCTACACGGCCAGCCAGCTCGTCGAAGGCGCCGCCGGTGCGGGCGGCTTCGGTGGCTTCAGCGGTGGCGGTGGTGGCGCCGGTGCCGGGGCCGGTGGCAGTGCGGGTGGCGGTGCCCCCAGGAACCCGTCCGGCGGCTGACCCGGAGCCGACGGACGCCGCGAGGCCCTCGCCCCTTCGGTGGGCGAGGGCCTTCGCATGTGCTCAGCGCGGTAGGAGGCGCCTCACCGGTTCCACACCGATTCCCGGTCCAGGTCCCGGAGCAGGTGGAGGAGGTTGAGGAGAGTGCTGACGGGCGCGTTGCCGAAGTCCACCAGGAGACGCCCGTCGAGGATGGTCTCACCGGCGGAGGCCGAACCCCAGAGCAGCCCGTACCGGAGACCGCGCCGGTGCAGCTCCCCGAGCAGGACCGTGATGTGCGCGGCGGTGAAGTCCCGCATCCGGGGGTCGTCCGGCGCGACCGGTTCGCGGGTCACGCGACGGAGTCCAGCTCGTACCAGACCGTTTTGCCGCGCTTCTGGGGGTCGACGCCCCAGCGGTGGGTGAGCCCGGAGACGAGCTGGAGGCCCCGGCCGGTCTCGGCGAGGAGGGGGAGGTCCTTCCCGTGGGGGAGGGTGGAGCTCTCGTCCGCGACGCAGACCCGGAGGGTGCGGTCGTCAAGGGAGAAGTAGACGACGGGCGAGGCGGTGTGAGCGTGCCGCCACGCGTTGACGATGAGTTCGCCGAGGGCGAGTTCGGCGTTGAAGATGGTCTCGGTGTCCCAGGCGGCGCGGGTCAGGACGTCCCGCAGGGCCTGCCGGGTGAGGGTGAGGGAGGGGGTGTTCAGGGTGCACACAGGAACCTCCGAGAGGCATGAGTGTGGAGGGGGAAGCCGTGAGCCAGGCCAGGGGGTGGTTGCTCTTCGGCGGGAGGGCAGCAGGCGCCTACTGCGCTGAACCAAAGCGTGTCTGACGATCCATCGGATCGTTCTGAGGATGACGATAGCGCGCGTCGCCACAGATTTGTGGCGATAGGCGAGAAGTTCCCCCGAACGGGGCTGGCAGACTGGTCCCATGGCCCTTCGATCGAACCCAACGCTCCGCCAGTTGAGGTTGGGTGCCGAACTTCGCAGGATGCGGGAGCAGGCCGGCCTCGGCGGCAGCCAACTCGCCCGCGCACTGGGCATCAACCCCGCCCACGTGACCCAGATGGAGAGCGGCAAGACCGGCATCAGCGTCGAACGCCTGCGCACGATCGCCGCGTTGTGCATGTGCGTCAACGAACCCTTGATCGACGCGCTCGCGGACATCATCACGGACCGGGACAAGGGCGGCTGGTGGGAGGAGTACCGCGGAAACCTCTCGCAGGACTTCCTTGAGGTCGCTGAGATCGAGGCTCACGCACAAGGGCTCTCGGTCTACACGATGGCCTTCATTCATGGGCTGCTTCAGACCAACGCCTATGCCTCTGCCGTCTTTGCTCGCTCCTACCCGCCACTTCCGGAGCACGAGGTCGATCTGAGAGCGGCCTTTCGCTTGCGACGTCAGCACATCATCCGCTCTGAGGCGACTCCGTACACCGCGTACATCCATGAAGCAGCGCTGCGCATGCAGTTCGGTGGGGCCAGGGTCCAAGCCGAGCAGCTCGGCGCCCTTGTCGAGGCCTCGGAGAGGCCCAACATCTCCATCCGAGTCGTGTTGTTCGACGTCGACATGATCCCGCTGCCCAATGAGAACTTCACCTACGTCGAGGGGCCGGTTCAGGAGCTTGACACGGTTCAGTCGGACTCGGGCGTCGGAAACCTTCTCTTTGATGCCCCAGCCCACACCGCCAGGTTTCGGTCGCTGCTCGCCCGGATCGGTTCGGCTGCTCTCTCAGCGGAGGAGTCCCGAGAGTTTATCCGCTCCATTAAGAAGGACATGGAAAGCAAATATGCGTAACGCCACCTGGCAGAAGTCCAGTTTCTCGGGCTCGAACGCCGACTGTGTTGAGATGCGGGCCATCGCTGGTGTGATCGAACTCCGAGAGTCCGACGAGGGTGACGTCATCGTCCGCACCACCGCCCCCAACTTCGCGGCCCTCCTCCAGGGCGCGAAGGCGGGCGAGTTCGACCGCCTGACCACCGTCACCGGCTAGCGAACCGTTCCGGCGGCCCCTTGCTCCTCCGCAAGGGGCCGCCGGAAAATCGATGGCCGGTTCGGTGGCACCCGATGAAGATCGCTGGATGCATCCCTTCCTGCAGACCGACCGTCTCCTCCTGCGGCCGTTCACCGACACCGACGTCGACGATCTCTTCGCGCTGGACAACGACCCCGAGGTCATGCGCTTCATCAACGGCGGCAAGCCGGCGGACCGCGAGGCGATCCGCACGCGGACCCTGCCCCGCCTCCTCCACGTCCATCCGTGTTCGGGCACCCGGGGCTTCTGGGCGGCCCAGGAGAAGACCACCGGTACGTTTCTGGGCTGGTTCGAACTCCGCCCGCTCGACGACCACGATCCCGCCGTGGTCGAACTCGGCTACCGGCTGAACCGGTCGGCCTGGGGCAGGGGTTGTGCCACGGAGGGTTCGCGGGCCCTGATCGACAAGGGGTTCGCCGACCTCGGGGTGGAGCGGGTCACCGCGAACACCATGGCGGTGAACACGGGGTCCCGGCGGGTGATGGAGAAGCCGGGCCTGTCGTTCCTCCGCAGCTATTTCGGGGACTGGCCGGAGTCGATCCCGGGGTCCGAGCACGGCGAAGTCGAGTACGAGCTCCTCAAGGAGACCTGGGAAGCGCGGGAAGTCGGCCGGTCCGACTTTCCGCGCAGCCAGCTGTAAGCCGTGGTTCGTGCCGGTGGCCCCTTGCGTCTCGCGAGGGACCACCGGTCGATGCGTGCGGTGCCTACGGCTGGATCACGAAGTACACCGCCATGCCCGCGGTCAGGCACAGGAAGAGCTGCACCATGAAGCCCCAGGTGAGCGGCACTTCGTCCGTGTCGCCGGCCTTGTCGGCCGCGAGCTGCCGGCGCGCGAGCTTCCCGAGGTGCCCGGCCGTGCCGAGGGCCATCGACAGCATCGCCAGCGAGTACATGGACAGCGCCCCGGCCGGGTTCATCCCGTTCGTGTGGTAGCGGCCGATCAGGAAGAGCGCTCCGGCCAGCGGCGCCAGGGACACCATGATCCGGTACGTCCGCGTCGGCTGCGGCGGTACCGCCAGCGCCCAGAACAGCACCGTCGTCAGCGCGACGATCCACCACCAGGTGGCCACGCTCAAGCCCAGTGGAGTCATTTCCCCACCCCCCAGGTCACGGACGTTCGTTCACGTCCACTCCCGAGCACACCAGCCACGCCACCCATGGCCCTGCGCCGACCGAATCCCGCAGGATCCCGGCCGAGTTGCTTGCTGGATCCCGGCGGGAACGCTCAGTCGAGGCAGAACTCGTTGCCCTCGACGTCCTGCATCGCGAGGCAGGACTCGTTCTTGTCGTCGGCGACCAGCAGCTGCACCCGTGTCGCGCCGAGCGCGACCAGCCGGGCGCATTCGGCCTCCAGCACCGCCACGCGCTCCTCGCCGACGAGTCCGGTGCCCACCCGCACGTCGAGGTGCACCCGGTTCTTCACGACCTTGCCCTCGGGGACGCGCTGGAAGTACATGCGCGGGCCCGCGCCCGTGGGGTCACTGGCGACGAACCACGCGCCCCGCTCCTCGGGCGGCAGGGTGGAGTTGAAGTCGTCCCACGTGTCGAACCCCTCCGGCGGGGCCGGCGGGACGTACCCCAGGACCTCGCACCAGAAGCGGGCGACACGCTCGGGGTCCGCGCAGTCGAAGGTGACCTGGACCTGCTTGACCGATGCCATCGGGCCACCATAGCCATGGCGCGTGGGCTCCTGCCGCTCAATTTCCGTCGTGGATCCGCAGGTTGGAGGGGGTGGGTCCAGCCCCACCCCGTTGTGGGGCTGGACCCATACCCGGCCGCACGTCCGCTCCGTAGCGTCGTTCCCACAACGACACGGAGGGGAAAGAACCATGGCGACCACGACCGACCAGGACACCTTCACCACGGTGAAGAAGTGCATCGTGCTCTTCGGCGCCGCCGGCGCCGTCGTCCTCGGCACAGTGGCCGTGATGGCGGCCACCGGCCACCCGACGACCCCGTTCATGTGGATCCGCGGGGTGATCTTCCTCGCCATCGCCCCGTTCCTCCACCGGCTGGCCACCCGCGCCGCCGGCGGCTCCTTCAAGGCCTTCGACCGGGTCCGCACCCTCTCCACCGTCATGCCGATCGCCATCATCGCCGTCGACGCGATCCCCGGCCTCTGCCCGGTCTGGTACGCGGTCCTCCAAGGCCTCTCCGCCCTCGCCCTGGTCGCCGTCGCCGTCCTCACCCGCACCCCCGCCCTACGAGCCGCCTTCCCCAAGGCGGGCTGACAATCCCCGCCCACCAACTCGGCGCGGGGCAGGCGGCCGTGCGACCTAACCCCCCCGATGATAAAACCCCGGTGGCCCCAGGGACCACACCGGGGGCACCCGCG
>NZ_JBHXEM010000050.1:0-55833 GCF_042724755.1 Kitasatospora sp. NPDC127067
CCGTCGAACGGTCGGCGCGGGCCGCGGGCGAGAGGCTTCGATACCCTGGGGTGGTATCAGTGCCCGTGGTGGGCGTGCACCACGGCGTGGCCGCGCCCCCGGCCGATCATCCACTTGTTGACCGGGACGGTCAGCGCGAACGCCAGGGCCAGCGAACCCGCCAGCGCCACCCAGAACAACAGGTCGCCGAGGCCCGCGTCCATCGCCCCCGGGACGGTGACCATCACGGTGTTGTCGATCAGCTCCATCACCAGGATCGAGACGGTGTCGGCGGCCAGCGCGACCTTGACCGCGGCGCCGACGTCGAGGCCGGCCTTCAGCACGCCGCGCATGGTCAGCGCGTAACCGAAGACGAAGGCCAGCAGGATCGAGAGCACCACGGTCGCGCCGTTGTGCAGGCCGAAGGCGGTGCCGAGCACCATGCCCAGGATCTCGCCGATGGCGCACCCGGTGAGGCAGTGCAGGGTCGCCTGCGCGGCCGTCCGCCAGCCGGCTCCGCCACCGCCGTGGGCCTGGTGGTGGCCGCCGTGGGCCCGGTGGCCCTGGTGGCCGACATGGTCGTGCCCGTGTCGCTCGTGGTGTCCGCGGTGCTCGTGCTGCTCATGCTGCTCGTGAGCGGCGTGCTGCCGGTCGGCCTGCTCCTGGTGTTCCTTGCGCTGGTGCTGCTCGGGGTGTGCCATGTCGTCCTCCACGCGCCCCGGCGCCCCGTTCGGCGCCGCTTCCCTCGCTCCGTCACTGTCGAACATATACCCCCCTGGGGTATCTGACAATCCCGTTCCGACGCCCTCTTCCCCTGTGCACCCGTCCGTGTTCCGATGAAGGGCATGGCAGACGAACGACGCGCGGGTTACGACGGAACGGGTGAGGGTGCGATCAGCCCGGACGGCTGCGCCGTCGAGGTGTGGAGCCGGCTCCCCGTGGGCGACGCCCCGGACGTGATCGAGGCCGCGGTGCCGCCCGGCGCGCGCATCCTCGAACTCGGTTGCGGCGTCGGCCGGATGACGCACCCGCTGACCGATCGCGGCTTCGCCGTGACGGCCGTGGACGAGTCCCCCGACATGCTGGCCCGGGTCCGCGCGGACGTCCGCACGGTGCGCAGCCCGATCGAGGAGCTGGACCTCGGCGAGCGCTTCGACGTCGTCGTGCTCGCCTCCTTCCTGGTGCACGCCGGTGACGTGACGGTCCGCCGGGGCCTGCTGGAGACCTGCCGCCGCCACGTCACCGAGGACGGCTGCGTACTGGTGCAACGCGAGGGCGAGGACTGGCACCGGAACGTGCCGCGGGAGAGCGCCATCGGCCCGGACGCCCGGGCCCGGCTGGTCTCGGCCACGCCGGTCGGCGACGGCGTCAACTCCGTGCGCTTCGAGTACGTTTTCCCGGACGGCACCTGGACGCAGACCTTCCTGTCCCGCCCGCTCGACACGGAGGCGTTCGAGCGGGCGCTCGCAGAGGCCGACCTGGTGGTCGAGCGCTACCTGACCGCGGACCGCACCTGGGTCCGGGCCCGGCCGGTGCTCTAGGACGTGTCAGACACGCCCTGGACCCCACCCCGGGCGGGTTCCGGAGCGGCGGCGGGCTTGTGCGCAAAGCCGCGACAAAGGGTGAACAAAGAACCGTCACCTTCACCCCGTACCATCAGCCGCGCGCCGGGCTCGCGCGCGGCCCGCGGGCCGGGCGGGGCACGGCGGCCCCGCATGCCCTTCCGACCCGCAAGGACCCGCCCATGCCGCCCCTGTCCCACGCCCGACGGATATCCCCGGCGGGTGCCCGGTGATCGACTGGTTCCACGGGGCCGTCCTCGGCCTGATCCAGGGGCTCACCGAGTTCCTGCCGATCTCCTCCAGTGCCCACCTGCGGGTCTTCTCCGCCCTGTTGGGCTGGGACGACCCGGGCGCGGCCTTCACGGCCGTCACCCAGCTCGGCACCGAGACGGCGGTGCTGATCTACTTCCGCCGGGACATCGCCTCGATCATCAAGACCTGGTCGCTGTCCCTGTTCCGGCCGGCGCTGCGCTCGGACCCGGACGCGCGGATGGGCTGGTTCGTGATCATCGGCACCCTGCCGATCGGCATCCTGGGCAAGCTGTTCCAGGACACCATCGAGACCCACCTGCGCGACCTGCGGATCATCGGCACCACCCTGATCGTCTTCGGCCTGGTCCTGGCCTTCGCCGACCGCACCCGGGCCGTCCGCCACGCCCGTCCGATCACCGACCTCACGCTGCCGCACGCGGGCATCTACGGCTTCGCCCAGGCGCTGGCGCTGATCCCGGGCGTGTCCCGCTCCGGCGGCACGATCAGCGCGGGCCTGCTGCTCGGCTACAGCCGGGAGGCGGCCGCCCGCTACTCGTTCCTGCTCGCCATCCCGGCGGTGCTCGCCTCCGGGGCGCTGGAGCTGTTCAAGATCGGTGAGGGTCCGGCGCCGGCCTGGGGGCCGACCATCCTGGCCACCGTGATCGCCTTCGTGGTCGGCTACGCGGCGATCGCCTGGTTCCTGAAGTACATCTCCAGCCACAGCTTCATGCCGTTCGTGGTCTACCGGGTCCTGCTCGGCGTCCTGATCATCGGACTGGTCATCGGAGGCGTGCTGACCCCGGACGCGGGCGCGGTGAAGTAGAACCGGATTTCAGTACGAGGACCCGCGGAAACGAGTGGGCCGGGACACCGTGTCGGTGTCCCGGCCCACTGAACGTTGTGGGCCGAC
The DNA here is from genome assembly GCF_042724755.1 of Kitasatospora sp. NPDC127067. Classification (NCBI taxonomy): domain Bacteria; kingdom Bacillati; phylum Actinomycetota; class Actinomycetes; order Kitasatosporales; family Streptomycetaceae; genus Kitasatospora; species Kitasatospora sp. NPDC127067. Next base: position 2,704 of record NZ_JBHXEM010000050.1, read on the forward strand.
CCTAACGCCCGAACTCCCGGGCGGCGGTCAGTCGGCCGCGCACGGCGGCGTGGACCTCGGCCTCCTCGGCCGGGTCGGCGGCGAGCCTGCGCAACCGCTCCAGCACACGCGCGTCGCCCGTGGTGGCGACGTGGCGCGCGGCGAGCTCGCGCGTGGACTCCTCGCAGTCCCAGAGGCACTCGACGGCGGGCCCCTCGGGGAAGTGCACGTCGGTCGCGGCCAGCGCCTGGGCGGCGCGTCCGCGCAGCTCGGAGGAGGCGGCCTCGCCGTAGATGTGGCGCAGCACCGGCACGGCGTCGGCGGCGGCCAGCCGCCCCGCACCGTCCACCAGCGACCCGAGCCCGGTACCGCTGACCCCGCGCACGGAGATCCAGTGGCGCAGCCCGGCCACCACCAGCGGCGCGTCGGCCGGCTCCCCGGCGTCGGCGAGCAGCTGGACGGCGGCCTCGCCGAGCGCGCTGTCGGCGCCGCCGCTGGCCGGGTCGGCCCAGCGCCGGGCGTGGGCCAGCACCTCGGGGCCGCGCATCCGGCCGAGCAGTTCCAGCGCGGCCCGGACGATCCGGTCGTCCACGTCCGCGGCGGCGGCCTCGATGAGCCCGACGGCGGCCGGGTCGCGCTGCTCGACCAGGTGGCGCAGGGCGGCCCGGCGCGCGCCGGGCAGGCCGTCGCGCGCCGCTTCCAGCAGCAGCGGGCGGTCCTCCGGCCGGACCACGGCGGTCAGGCAGCGGGCGGCAGCGGCGGCGCGACGGTCCACCGCGTCGGGGCCGGACGGCGCGTCGCTGCCGCGTGCGGGCTCCCCACGGCCGTCGGGGCGGCCGAGGAAGGCACCGACCCCGAGGCCGCCGAGCTCGCCCTGGTCGGCCCAGGCCAGCACGTCGGCGGTGGACCAGCCGGGGGTGACGCCGCTGCGGTTGATCTGGCGCTGCCACAGGTCGAAGGGTGACTGCTCGCTGGCCGCGGCCACTCTGGGGTGGTAGGCCGCCCACAGCCGCCAGGGCCGGGGCTCGTACGCGTTGCGGATGAACTCGCGCAGCTCGGCGTCGCCCTCGGGGCCCGGCGCGAAGTGGTCCAGGACGGCGGTGCCGAGCAGCAGCAGGCCGCGGTCGTCGTCCCGCAGGGCGAGCTCGTCGAGGGCCCAGGACCAGTTGGCGCCGGTGGCGGCGTACTCGCGCAGCATCAGCAGCGCGTCGCGCCGGCCGTACGCGGCGAGGTGGCCCAGGACGGAAAGGGCGAGGCCGGTGCGGCTCTCGTCGTCGGTGACCAGGTCCTCGGCGGAGTGGAGGTGGTCCTCGATGCCTTCGAGGGGGGCTTCCAGGTCCATGTAGATGCGGGCGTAGTAGAGGGAGCGGCTCTCGACCTGCCAGTCGGCTCGCGGGTCCCTGGTGACGCACTCCTCCAGCGCGGCGATGGCCTCGGCACGGTCGGCGGCCAGCGCGTGGAGCTGCCCGTCACCACGGCCTCGCTGAAGGAGGCCTAGGAGGCTGGCACTGGGTGCTATCACTGGCTCGAACATGAGGTCAGCATCCGTTGCGGCGGTCGGAGTGGCAACGGGATTTCCGTCGCCGGGGTCTCTGGTCGGTACTGCGGTGGGCGCCCGGGCGCCGGAATCACCGAAGGTTACCGCCTCGGGCCCCGGTCCGCACACAGGGCGACGAAGGCTCCGGCCACAGTGGCATATGCCAGAGGAATTTTGCCTGCGTTCTGTCCAAATCGCCCGCAAGGGTGACGACGCTGTGCGACAGTCTTCTCACTGTCCGAACGGCCCGCACCCCACGGGCCGCACCCGAGCGATGGGTTCGCCATGAACATGCCCTTAGGCGCCACCCGCCCGCCGGGAGCCGTCGCGGTGGACGGCGCCCCGACGGGCGGGAGCGGCACGGTGCACGGCACCGCGGCGGACGTTCCCGGCACCGCGGGCGGAAGCGGTGCCGGCGACGGCACGGGCGACGCCGGCAGCGGAACGGACGGCAGAGTGGACGGCACCACGCAGGAGCCGTCCGGCCGCTACCTGGACAACGGCGGCGGCCACGGCGCGATCGACGACGGTCTGCTCGGCTCCGCCGCATGGGACCTGCTCACCGACGCGATCCACTGGAGCCCGGAGACCTACCTCCTCCTCGGCTGCGACCCGGACCACGGCCCGCTCAGCCTCGACCGGCTGCCCGACCGCCTCCCCGAAGCGGACCGGCCGCTCCTGCGGCGGATGATGACCGACGCCCTGGTGCACGGCCGCCACGCCGCCGGCACCCTGCGGGTCCGCCGCCCCTGCGGACGGCACGACGGCGTCGAGTGCGCGAGCGAGCCCGTCCTCGGCACGGACGGCACCGTGGTCGCCCTGCACATGCTGCTCCGCCCGGCCCCGCCGCTCTGACTCCGACGGACGGGCGCCCGCGTCCCCGGGGCGCACCCGCCGGGGGCCGCCCGGGAGCCCGTCAGGTCAGCCGCCGCCGGTTCTTGGCGTCCGCCGCCCGCAGCTCCCGGCCCAGCTCCTCCCGCAGTTCGTCCACCACCGCCAGCCCCCGGTACTGCGCGGTCAGCCGGTACATCTCCCGCAGCCGGTCCCAGGTCCGGTGCGAGGAGTTCTGGCCGATCAGGTTCAGCACCATCTTGGCCTGGAACTGTGCCGCGTCCGGCTCCCCGGTGATCAGGTGCACCGACGCCAGGGTGATCCGGTCGAACAACGCCGAACGCAGCTGCCCGGTGCCCTCCCGCAGCGTGATCACCCGCTCCGCGTGCCGACGGGCCTCGGCGGCCGCCGCCGGGACGTGCTCCGACAGCGTGCGCAGCACCAGGGCCTGCATACCGCGCAGTTCGGCTTCGTCGAACACCTGCATCCACGAGGGCGGCGGCTCCGACGCCTCCTCGCCGAACAGGTCCTCGGCCTCCCCCAGCAGCCGGTAGGTGTCCTGGGAGTGCCCGATCGACGCGTGCGCCCACGCCTCGACGGTATTGAGCATGGCGCGCGTTCTGGGCAGCAGCCGCCCGCCGGCCGCCTTGGCCGCCGACATCAGGTCGAGCGCGTCGTCGGCCCGGCCCAGGTGCACCATCTGCCGTGCGGCCCGGGAGATCGCCTCACCCGCCCGCGGCCGGTCGCCGGCCTCCTTGGCCGCGTCCGCCGCCATCATGAAGTACTTCTGGGCGGTGGGCTCCAGGCCCACGTCGTGCGACATCCAGCCCGCCAGCACCGCCAGGTTGGCCGCGACCAGCCACAGCCGCTGCTCGACCGCCGGTGCGTGCCGGTGCGTCAACAGCCCGCCGACCTCGTTCAGTTGGCCGACCACCGCCTTGCGCTGCAAGCCGCCGCCGCGGGCGGCGTCCCAGGCCCGGAACACCTGCACCGAGTGCTCCAGCGACTCCACCTCGTCGAACCCGACCGGGCCCGCGTCGTACACGTCCACCACCGGGTGCGCTCCGCTCCCGGTGACCACCTGTCGCGGCCCGGGGACGGACGCCGCGTACGCGACCGCGTCCCCTCCCAGCCAGCCCTTCAGCGAGTCGGCGATGACCGCCCCGGCCGTGAGCGCGGCTCCGGCGCCCACCAATCCACGTCGGTTCAGCATGAGGTCCATTCCCGTGAACTCGGTGAGGACCGCGGCTGTTCGATCCGGCGACCACGGGACTGCTCCGGACGTGTCCGCTCCGGACCTGGTGGGCCGGTGTCGTTCCAGACCGAGGTCCTCAGTGGTGACGACACGGCCGAGCCGCTCCGTGAACACGGCCGCCAGCACCCTCGGCACCGGATCGCGCGGGATCTCCCCCTGCTCGATCCAACGCCGTACCCTCGACGTGTCGGTGGACAGCTGCAGCTGACCCATCGCGGCACCCCGACGGTTGACCAGCCGCGCCAGCTCGCCCTTCGACCATCCGGTCAGGACGAACAGATCGGCCAGTCGGGTGTTGGGTTCCCTGCTCAATGAAGCCCCCAGGTTCCTCGGCTGATCCGAGGCTAGAGGCTCGGGCAAGTGCCGGGCGAGCATTCGCCACCGTTCGCCAGGGCCCGCCAGACTACTAAGCCAGTGCCCGACGGGTGTGTTGTAGGGGTGCGCCACCTCGCCCCCCGGGTCGGGCGGCGTCCCACCAGCGTCGGGGCTGTCCCCCGACGGTGGCGCGGGGCGCTCCCGGTCCTCACCCGAGGGGGTGGCGCGGCCGGGTGGCGCGGGAGCGCCGGGCACGGCCACGGCAGTCCGGCCGACCGCATTCCCCAGGGTGCGGACGGCCGGAGCACCGCCGAACAGGGGTTCCTGACCCCGCGTCCGTGCCCGGCGCCCGCGCACCACCCGACGTACCGCACCACCCGACGTACCGCACCACCCGCAGGGCCGCCGTCACGCCAGGAAGCACACGGCACCGGCCCTCCCCCGCCCCCGCGGGGCAACACCCGCCGACGGACCGGAAGGGACCACCCTCAGCCCATGTACTCCTCAGCGACGACCCCCACGCCCACCGCGACCCGCCCCGCGCTGCGCCCCCCCGCCGCAGCCGCCGGCCGCACCGGCCCGAGGGCGGTGCCCCCGGCGAGCCGTCCGGCGGCCCCGCGCGGCGCGGAGGGCCGGGCCACGGACACCCGGGTCGTCCCGACCGGCCGCACGGCGCTGGGCCCCACCGGCCGTACCGCGCTGGGGCTGCGCGCCCCCGAGACCGCCATGCCGGCCGGTGGCCGGATGCCGCTGGCCCGGCAGGCCGACGGCCAGGTGCTGCGAGCCCGGCGGCCCGGCCAGCCCGGCGGCGGCCCCGAGCGGATCGATCCCTCGGCGCTCCAGACCCCGGCGGTCCGGGCGGCGCTCGCCAGTGTCGCGCGGATATGTCCCGCGTTCACCCCGCGCCAGGTCCTGCGCGAGGGCAGCCGCCACATCCTGGTGGCGGGCACCATCGGGCGGGCTCCGGTGGTCGCCAAGTGCCTGGCGCCGCAGGCGGTGCGGAGTGAGTACTTCGAGCAGCTGGTGGCCGACTTCCACCACGAGGTCGCGGTCTACCGGGCGTTCGTCCGGCACCGCCCGCCGGTGCGGCTGCCCCGGCTGGTGGCGGCCGACCACGACCGGTGCGTGCTGGTCATGGAGCGCGTCCCCGGGCGCCCGGCCGCCCGCGAGCGCCACCCGGTCAACGCGCCCACCCCGGGCGAGGTGCGGGCGCTGCTCACCGCGGTCCGCACGCTGAACCTGTGGCGGCCGCCGACCGACGTCTTCCAGCCGCGCCTGGACTACCAGTTGGAGATCGCCCGCTACCACTCGGTGGGCCAGCTCACCGACCGGGACGCCGGCGACCTGCGCGGCCTGCTGCACGGCCTCGGCCACACCCCGCTCCAGCTCTGCCACGGCGACGCCCTGCTCAGCAACATGCTGCTGGCGCCGTCCGGCCCGGTGCTGGTCGACTGGGAGCAGGCCGGCTGGTACCTGCCCGGCTACGACCTGGCGGTGCTCTGGAGCGTCCTGTCCGGGGACACCGCGGCACGCCGTCAGATCAGCCAACTCGCCCAGAACGGCGGCACGATGGCCCGGGACGCGTTCCTGGTGAACCTGGTGCTGGTGCTCATGCGCGAGATCCGGCTGTACGACGTGCCGGGCGCCGGCGAGGAGCAGCGGATCATGATCCGCCGGCTCTACGACGACGCGGCGCTCGCCCGCCGCGCCGTCCGCGCCGCGGTCGGGACCCGCTGAGCCGCGGGGGTCCGACGCCCTGCCCGTCCCGCCGCGCCCCGTCCCGCCCGCCCGCCCTGCCCTGCTCGCCCCGCTGGTCGGCGCGGACGGGGCGCGGCGGTGGGGCCCGGACATCGCCGGGCGGAGGTCGGGGGCCTCTCCCGGCCGCCGGGCCGGGGCACGTCATGGCCCCGGGAACGACCGCCGGGCCGGGGCGCTACGGCCGGGTGCCCCGTTCCAGCGCGGCCCGGCCGACGGCCTCCAGGACGGTCTCGTCGGCGGCCAGGTGCACCCGGCTGCTGAGCACGTCCCGCAGGTAGCGCTCCAGCGGGTGACGCCGGCTCAGGCCGGGGTTGCCGGTGAGGGCGACGGCCTGCTGGACCACCGCCGTCGCGGCCCGGGTCGCCAGCAGGTGGGCCGGACCGGTCCGGGCGACCGCCTCCGGCTCGCCCCGGTCCACCCGGGAGGCCAGCCCCTCGACCAGTTCCTCGGCACCGATCAGCTGGGCCTCGATCTCGCCGAGGGCGGTCCGGTAGCGCGGCAGGGTGCCGAGCGGCTCGGTCAGGTTGGCCGGAGTGCGCTGGTTGAGGAAACGGATCAGCCAGGCCTCGGCGGCCCGGGCGACGCCGATCGCCACCGCGGAGAGGGCCAGATCGTGCCAGGCCAGGGAGAGTTCGGCCTCGGCGTCGACGCCCTGACGGGCCGTCCGGCGGCCGGTGGTCAGGCCGAGCGCGAGGTCGGCCGGCACCCGGACCCCGTCCAGTACGACATCGTGGCTGGCGCTGGCCCGCAGGCCGAGCTGGTCCCAGGTCGGGTCGATCTCCAGACCCTCGCTCTCCCCGCGGACCAGGAAGGTGCCGACCCTCGGCTCCTCCTCGTCGGTCCGCGCGGTGACCGCCATCCAGGCGAGCGCCTCGGCGCCGGTGCAGTACGTCTTCCGGCCCGTCAGCAGCCAGCCGTCGCCGTCCCGTCGGGCGACCGTGGCGGGCAGCTCGCCCACGACGGCCCCGGGCTCCGCCCGCAGGGTGTTGATCAGCACCGGGCCGCGCCGGGACTCGGTGAGCAGCCGCCGGTAGCCGGCCGTCGGCCAGTCGGCGCGGCGGGCCTGCTCGGCGTGCCGGAGCAGGGTGAAGGCGGTGACAACGGCCACCGAGGCGTCGCCGCGGCCGAGTTGGGACAGCACCCGGACGGTGTCGGCGAGCGTTCCGCCCGGACCGCCGTACCGCGCGGAGACGGTGAGGGTGAGCAGCCCGGCCTCGTGGACCGCCTCGATCCCCTGGTAGGGGAAGGTCGCGTCGCGGTCGTGCTCCTCGGCGCGGGCGGCCAGCAGGTCGACCACCCGGGGCAGCCCGGCGAGAGCGGCCTCGATCCCGGTGCGGTCGGGCACGGGGTCGGGGTCGGTGGCGGCGGACGCGGAAGCAGCGGGGGCGGCGGAAGCGGCGGACGCCGAGCCGGAAGCGGCGGAACCGGTGGGTGTGGAACCGGTGGATTCGAGATGGCCGGAATCGGACCGGTCGGAATCCGCCGTTCGCGGGGCGGTCCGGGAACGGCGTCCGGCGGGAGCGCCCTCGGACGCACGATCGACGGTCGAACGGTTGACGGTGCGGGTCGTCATGATGCGGTGCCTCCGGGCGGCAGCGTGGGCTCGGCGAATGCGGGCGGCACGCCGTACGGGCGCGCGGTACCGACTGGCGGCCCCGGAGGCCGGCTCACGGCCCGCCCCCTGGTGTCGGCGCCGACCGGACACCCGGCCGACCGCCCGCCGCCGGGGGACGAATCCCCCCTCAGCGGCCCGGACACGCCGCGCTGGCGGTGCGCCGCAGGTCCAGATGCCTGCGACGGGTCAGCAGCGGGAGACGGCACGGCATGTTCGCGACTGTACGAACCGTTGATCGATACCGTCAAGCAGCGTCCGCCCCCGGGCGGGACCGGCCGGCCCCGCCGGGATCAGCCCTGCTGGAACATGTCCGCGGGAAGCGGCTTCAGCAGCTGATACAGGTCGTCCGAAATCGGTCGGTCCCAGGACGCGATGGTGACCAGGACGCCGTCGCTGCGGCCGAACTGGGCGCAGAACACGCGTTCCTCGCTGACCTTGACCTTCTTCACGATCAGCAGGTCGTCCCCGAGCATCACCGGGAAGTCCTCGGCCGAGACGAACTCGACCGGCTCGTCGTTCTCCAGCGCCGCGAGCAGCTGCCGCACCTCGAAGGGCACGTCGTCGCCGGTCTCCCGGGCGGGCGAACCCTCGGGGAGGTTGCCGATGAACATCGCCGGGCCTCTGCCGCCGAACAGGTCGTAGCGCAGGAAAATCCCCTGGCAGGAGCCGTCCGGGCCGGTCATCATGGCCGCACCGAAGTCACCGGGCCAGTCACCCGGGTCCATCGCGAGCACGTCGAAGTCCGGGCCGGCGGGCTGTCCGGAGCGACGGCGGAGAAAAGACATGGGAACATCGTACGTGTCCGGCAGACCACGCTCGCGAGGTGGGTGGGGCGCCGCCGGGGGACGAGCGGGAGATCGACGCTCAGAGACCAATGTTGACTCTGAGCAACCGTCCGGGCTACGTTCGGTTCAGCACGACAGCCGTTCTGGGTTTCACCCTTCGGGGGGACGGCATGTCGCAACGCGGCCCTACACGCGTTTCCCTCACTGTGCACTTGTCGTGCCGAACCGCCGAGCACCCAGCTTCGTCGTCGCACACAGCACGAACACACAAGCCAACAGTTCCATGCATCACAAGCCAGATCCGCGGGGCCCCGGCCCGTCGCTCCCGTGGATCTGCTCGGGACGCCGCCGCGTGGGGGCGTGCGGGTCCCGAGCATCGGTGCCGTCATCCGAGTCGCTCTCGGCGTCGGCGCCAACCTCCCGGCGACTGCCGGCCCCTCATGGGGCCGGGACCGGCCGACGCACCCCGGTGCGCAGGGGATGACTGGGAGGATGGCCTGGCAGTAGTGCCGGGCCGCACAGCAGGCGCCGTGTCTGGCCGCGTGGGGGCGGTGGGCACGGCGTCTGCCCGTGCTCATACTCTGAGCTGCGTTTGTCTAACAGTCAACAGAAATTCTGACGGGGCACGCTCAATGGATCATCACTTGTGATGTTCGGACCCGAAAGATCGTCTGCGGAGCGGACCCCCGTCGATCGGGGGTCCGCTCCCGCTGTGAACCGCCCGGCACGCCGCCTCAGGTGAGGTCGAACTCGCCGTCCCGGGCGCCGAGCACGAAGGCCCGCCACTCGCCCGGCGTGAAGACCAGGACCGGCCCGTCCTCCTGACGGCCGTCCCGCATCCCGATGTAGCCGTCCACGAAGGCGATCTGCACGTCCCCGACGCCCTGACTGCTGCACAGCCACTCCGCCCCGGTGAAGTCCACCCTGGGCTTCCCGTTCGGCGCCAACTCCGGCCGCGCCACGCCGGCCTCCGTATTCGTCCCGCTGCTGGATCCCACTGACCGATCTCCTCCCGACGTCGTTCCGGAACCAGCCTAGCCACACCGCCCGGCCCCGGTCAGCGGGTTGACGAGGACTCCTCCGGGCGGGGACGGACACCGCCGGAGGACGGGTCGAGGCGTGTCCCGACCGGCGGGGGCGGCGGGCAGCTGCCAGAGTGCTGCAAGGGCGCCGCCCGACCGCCCCGCCGGCCCGCACCACTCGAACGATTCAGCCATCGATCCGGACGCCGATCCATTCACCGGCCCCGCCCACCGGCCCGCCCAACGACCCGCCCAATGATCCATCCACCGGTCCACCCAACGATCCGCTCAAGGGAGCAGCCGATGAGCCGCCGGGACGGCACCCGCGCCGACGTCATCCCCATCTCCGACGCCCCCTCGGCCCACCCCCCGGCACCCCGTACGCCCCCCTCGCCCACCTCGTTGCCCCGACCGACCCCCGCCCGGCCCGCCGTGCACGGGCGGGTCGGGATCGTCCTGGTCTCGCACAGCCAGGAACTGGCCACCGCCGTACGTTCCCTCGCGCTCGCGTTGACCGGATCCGACTCCCCCGCACCGGTCGCCGCCACCGGCGGCGATCCGTCGGACGGACCGGGCATCAGCGCCGTCCTGGTCGCCGCCGCGACCCGACGGGTGGACCAGGGCCACGGCGTGGTGGTGCTCGCCGACCTGGGCGGGGCGGTCACCACCGTCCGCGCGCTGCTGTCCGACGCGGACGAGCACGGACTGCCGTTCCCCGTCAGGTTCGCCAACGCCCCGTTCGTCGAGGGCGCGGTGGCCGCCACCGCGACCGCCACGGCGGGCGGGGACCTGGCCGCGGTGCTGGACGCGGCGGAGGAGGCCTACCGGCAGTACAAGGGCTGACCTCGCCCGGGCGGGGCCCGGTGGGTCGGGCGGGCGCGGCCGGCTAGGCGGGTGCGGCCGGCTCGGCGGGTGCGGCGGGTGCGGCGGGCGTCCCTGATGCGGCGGCCGGTGGGCCGCTCGGGCTCAGGGGCGTTCCTTGCCCTCCCAGGTGAAGACCGCCGGCCCCTCGCACTCCAGCGCGTGGCGCAGCCGTTCGTGCTCGGTCTCGATCATCGGCGGCAGCTCGTCCAACCCGAACCAGCCGACGTCCAGCGACTCGTCGTCGTTCACCCGCGCCTCGCCGCCGACCGCGCGGCAGCGGAAGGTCAGCACCAGGTACTGCGTCACATCGCCGTTCGGGTACGTGACCTGCGGCGAGACCGTGACGGAGGCGAGCAGCTCGGGCACGACCACCACCCCGGTCTCCTCCTCGCACTCGCGCACCACGCCGTCGGCGGGCTGCTCGCCCGGGTCGAGGATGCCTCCGACCGGCGCCCACCGGCCGTCGTCGGCCCGGCGGGCCAGCAGCACCCGGTCGCGGTCGTCCAGCACGACGGCGACGACGGCGCTGAGCCAGAGCGGACGGGTACCCACGATGGCGCGGAGTTCGGCGAGGAAAGGGGGAATGGCCATGAACCGCAGCCTATCGGGGCGGCTCCGGGCCGACCCGGTGCGCCCGGCCGGTGTCGGGCCGCAGCAGAGCGAGCACGGTGAGCCCGAGGATGTGCAGGTCCAGCCCGAGCGAGCGGTGCTCGACGTACCAGAGGTCGAGTTCGGCCCACTCGGGACGGCTGAGCGGGCGGGGCGTCCGGCCCCGGTCCAGGGCGTGCAGTTGGGCCCAGCCGGTGAGGCCGGGCCGCACCGCGAGTCGGCCGCGCTCCCGGCGGGAGTAGTCCACGACCTGGACGGGGCTGGCCGGCCGGGGACCGATCACCCCCATCTCGCCGCGCACCACGTTCCACAGCCGGGGCAGCTCGTCCAGGCCGGTGCGGCGCAACAGGGTGGTGAGCCGGCCGTCCCCGCCCGTCCGGAAGCGCAGGATCTGGAACTCGCGGCCGTGCCGTCCGGTCCGCGTCTGCCGCTGGAGCACCGGGCCGCCGGCGGAGCAGCGGAGCAGGACGGCGATCAGCAGGGCCAGCGGCAGCGCGACGACCGCGGCCAGGGCGGCGACGGCGAGGTCGCCGGCGCGTCTCATGAGGCGGCCACGGCACGATCCGGTCTGCCGCCCATCGCTCCCCCTCCGCGGCGCTTCGAGTCGAGCCGGAAGAACGCATTCACAGTAGAGGTGGGATGAAGCCGTTGTCCGGGAATGGTGAAAGAAGAGGACCCTAGATTGTCAGACTGGACGATATTCAGTCGGTCTGACCAATTTCGCTCGATCGGCCGTTTCGAAATGCCGAGAGCGATCGACATAACGGGTGGGGGCGACGCCCGGACGGAACCCGCCTGCCGTACGACCGGCACCCCGGCCGGGAACCGTCAGAGCACGGCGCGGCGACGGTCGCGGAACACGCCGAACGCGATCCGGCCCAGCAGCAGGACACCGGCGGCCAGACAGCCGGCCACCGCCATCGCCCAGGCCGGCCCGTCACTGTCCGGCACGAACACGGCCACGGCGATGCCGAGCACCAGGCAGGCCAGGCCCACCACGGCCAGCGGGAGCTGGTGGGTGACCAGCGCTCCGCCACTGCACGCGCGAGCCATTCGGGAGGCCCCGTGGAGATGGAAGGGATCACGGTCCGCATCTGCCATGAGCCCAAGGTACCCCGGGGCGGGGCGAGTGGCAGCCCGCAGGGAGTGAAGGGTCGAACACCCTCTGCAACCGGAGAATCCGGGCTGGTCAGGGGCCCACCGAGATCGCCGCGAGGTGTGCCCGAGACGTCGGCGCGGGCATTCCGGCTCCACAATCAGTCCACGAAAAATCCTCGTCCCCCCGGTACAACCATCGGTCCGGTACAGCGGTCTCAATGGCATTGAGTGATCCAGGAGCCGTTCGAGGGTGGGCGTGAACCCCCACCGAGAACAGGAATATCCAGGAGCGGAGCCGCCGCCCCTGGAGTCGGAGGCCGGGCTCCGTCCTCCGGCGGTACCGCCACGCCGCTCGGCGAACGAGGGGGAACCGTGCCGCAGTCCCAGTCCAGTACATCGATCTCCACGGCCCGCGCCCGGCCGGCACCCGGCCTTCGCGCGCTGCCCCCGCCCACCGGACGGCCCGCCGACCGTCTGCACGGCGGGCTGCTCCACGGCGAACTTCTGCACGGCGAACTTCTGCACAGTGAGCTTCTGCGCAGTGAGCTTCTTCAGGGCGACCATCGACACGGCGAGCCTCGGCATCGCGAGCCTCGGCCCGGCGGACACCGGGATGCCGGACACCGGGATGCCGGGCACCGGGACGGCGGGGGCCGTCACGGCGGGGGCCGTCACGGCGGGCACTGGGACGGCGGGGGCCGTCACCGGGCGGCCGGCGGCACGGAACAGCAGGACGCTCGGGGCGAATGGCTGCGGTTCGCCCCCGTCCAGCCGCTGTTCCGGGCCCTGGCCGCCCAGCGACTCGCCGTACTCGCCTACCACGGGGTGACCGACCACCACTCCTTCGGCGCCCAGCTCGACCGGCTCCAGCGGCTCGCGACACCCGTCTCGCTCGGCGCGGTCCTCCAGGCCGTCACCGAGCGGCGGCCGCTGCCGCCCAGGAGCGTCCTGGTCACCTTCGACGACGCCGACCGGAGCGTGCTCACCCACGCCCTGCCGGCCCTCGACGCCCGGGGCATTCCGGCCACCGCGTTCGTCATCTCGGAGCTCATCGGCACCGAGCGGCCGTTCTGGTGGCACGAAGCCGACTTCCTGGCCCGGCACGGGGGCCGGGCCCGCTCGCTCGACTGCGGACACCCGTCCCAACTGCTCCGGCGACTCAAGGCCATGCCGGACCCGGACCGCCGGCGCAGCCTGCACGAGCTGCGGGTCAGCGCCGACCGCCGGCCGCCCCGCCAGGAGCAGCTGACCCCGGCCGACCTGCTCGCCCTGCGGGACGGGGGCGTCGCCATCGGCAACCACACCCAGGGGCACCCGTGCCTCGGACGCTGCGACGACGACACCGTGCGCACCGAGATCACCGGTGCCCACGAGGCCCTCACCCACTGGCTGGGCGAACCACCGATCGCCTTCGCCTACCCGGACGGCGGCCACGACGTCCGTGCTGAAACCGTTCTGCAGGAGCTCGGCTACCGCCTCGGATTCCTCTCCGACCACCGCCTGGGCCCCCGGCTCCCCTCCCATCCCCTCCAGATCAGCCGCCTCCAGGTCGACTCCACCACCAGCACCCGCCGCTTCGACACCATCCTGTCCGGCCTGGAACCCGCCTACCGCCGCTGGCGCCGTCAAGCCGTCGCCTAACGGGGGCACCAGGCCCCACCTGCGCGCAGGAAGTCGGCTCGGCCGACTTCCTGCGCGCGCACCACCGCCGACCCACTCGCCCCACAGGCACCGGAGGTACCACCCAGGCACGGCCGCCGCACCCCGCCCGGCCTCCCGCAATCCCCGCACCGGAAAATCGGCCGCGCCGACTTTTCGATTCCAAGATCATGTGAGCAACGAGCCAGTCCGGGCCATCACCCCCGCGTGAGAAGTCGACCAGATCGACTTCTCACGCACTCACGAGGCCGAAGCCGCGCGCCCCCAGGAATGCCGACCCCGCCGACTTCCCGCACGCCCAAAGTTGGCCCCGCGCCAAAATCCGGCCAGCCCGACTCCCCCACACCCCACGACCCGAATCTATGCGCGTAGAGGCCGCCCGAAGCCGGCCCCGCGCACAGCAGTTCGGCGTGAGAAGTCGGCCAGGCCGACTTCCCCCGCACCGGGAGGGCCTGGACTGGCGATCAGAAGCCCGCAAGCCGCCGGGCAGCGGAGCAACGGCCACCCCAGCGCGGCGCAGCACAGCGCAGGAAGTCGGCCCGGTCGACTTCCCGCGCACGGCAGGTCCACGCACCAAAGTCCTGCGGCCTGCGGCCGGCCACGCCGGGAGAGGTGAAGCCCACCCAAGCGAACGCCGCGTGAGAAGTCGGCCCGGTCGACTTCTCACGCACCAGGCGCGCTCGGGTGGGCGATCAGCAAGCCTCGGGGCGGCGGAGCCGTGGCGCCCCGAGCGCGGAGCGGGAAGTCGACCGGATCGACTTCCTGCGCGCGCTGCGTCGGTCGGTCGCCCGGCCGTCCGGGGTCAGCCGATGAGGGTGGCGAGGGCGTTGCCCTGGGGGTAGAGGGCGGCGACCGGGGGGAGGTTGGCGGGGGTGCCGGCGTGGAGGACGGTGAGGGTGCCGCCGCCCGTCCGGGTGGGGTCGGCGACGCGGCGGAGGGCCTGGGCGGCCACGGCGTCGGCGGAGCCGTGCAGGGTGAGCCCCGGCGAGGCGGTCGGGGCGACGGCGGCGCGGATGCGGTCGTCGACGAGTTCGTAGTGGGTGCAGCCGAGCACGATGACGTCGGTCCCGACCGGCGTCCGGGCGGCGGCGTCGGCGATGGCGGCGGTGATGGCCTCGTCGTCGCCGTGCTCGACCGCGTCCGCGAGGCCCGGGCAGGCGACCTCGGTGACGTCCGCCGAACCGCCGAAGTCGCGGATCAGCCCGCGCTGGTATTCGCTGCCGGTGGTGGCCGGGGTGGCCCAGATGGCGACCCGGCCGCCCTGCGCGGCGGCGGGCTTGATCGCCGGGACGGTGCCGATCACCGGAAGCCCGGGCTCCAGCTCGGCCCGCAGGGTGGCGAGCGCGTGCACGGAGGCGGTGTTGCAGGCGATCACCAGCGCGTCGGGTTCGAGCGCGGCGGCGGCCCGGCAGCAGCCGAGGGCCAGCTCCGTTACCTCTTCCGGCGTACGCGGCCCCCACGGCATCGAGGCCGGGTTGGAAGAGAGCACCAGATCCACGTCCGGGCGCAGCTTCCGAAGGGCGGCGGCGGCGGCCAGCAGGCCGATTCCGGAGTCCATCAGTGCGATCTTCACGGGTCAAGACTTTAGTCGATGCGCCCGTCCGGCCCGGTTCTGCGGCAGACTGCCGGGGTGACCGTCCTGCTGTGGATCGCCGCGTTCTCCCTGCTGGTCTGGCTCTGGCTGGCGTGCTGCCACGGTTCGTTCTGGCGCACGGACGTACGGCTGCCGCCTCGTCGCCCACCGGTCCGCTGGCCGCAGGTGGCGGTCGTGGTGCCGGCCCGGGACGAGGCCCCGGTGCTCCCGGCGAGCCTGCCGACGCTGCTCGCGCAGAAGTATCCGGGGCGGGCCCGGGTGTTCCTGGTGGACGACCACAGTTCGGACGGCACCGGTGCCCTGGCGGCGGAGCTGCGGACGATCGACGGGCTGGAGCTGACCGTCACCACCCCTCCCCCGTTGCCGCCGGGCTGGACCGGCAAGCTGTGGGCGCTGCGGCACGGCGTGGCGCTGGCCGGGCCGGACGTCGAGTACCTGCTGCTGACGGACGCCGACATCGCGCACGGCCCGGATTCGCTGGCCGAGCTGGTGGCCGCCGCCGAGAGCAACGGGCTGGACCTGGTGTCGCAGATGGCCCGGCTGCGGGTGGAGACCGGCTGGGAGCGGCTGATCGTGCCGGCCTTCGTGTACTTCTTCGCCCAGCTGTACCCGTTCCGCCGGAGCAACCGTCCCGGTGCCCGGACGGCGGCCGCGGCCGGCGGCTGCTCGCTGGTGCGGCGCGAGGCGCTGGAGCGGGCGGGCGGGGTGGCGGCGATCCGGGGCGCGGTGATCGACGACGTGTCGCTGGCCCGGGCGGTGAAGTCCGCCGGCGGCCGGACCTGGCTGGGCCTGGCCGACGACGTGGACAGCGTGCGCCCGTACCCGCGGCTGGAGCAGCTGTGGCGGATGGTCTCGCGCAGCGCCTACGCCCAGCTCAGGCACTCGCCCGTGCTGCTGCTCGGGACGGTGCTGGGGCTGGCGCTGGTCTATCTGGTGCCGCCGGTGGCGACGGTGGCCGGGCTGGTGGGCGGGGTGCCGCCGCTGGCGGCCGCGGGTGGGGCGGCGTGGGCGCTGATGGCGGGCACGTACCTGCCGATGGTCCGGTACTACGGGCAGCCGGCCGCGGCCGTGCTGCTGTTGCCGTTCACCGCGGGGCTGTACCTGCTGATGACGGTGGACTCGGCGGTGCGGCACTGGCGCGGCCGGGGCGCCGCGTGGAAGGGCCGGACGTACTCCCGGGCCTGAGAAGTCCCCCGTGCCGAACCCGCTGCGCGGTGGGCCGACCCGTTCCATACTGCTCGGATGGACCGTCAGCAGATCTCCCGCCTCGCCCATGCCCGCCACCCGGTCGCGGCCCCGCTGGCGGACGAGTCGGTGGCCCGGTTGCTGGACCGCGCCACGGCCGGGACGGAGCGGGGCCGGGCCCTGGACCTGGGCTGTGGTGAGGGCACCTGGCTGCTCCGGACGCTGGCCGCCCGTCCGGGCTGGCGGGCGGTGGGCGTGGATCTGGACGCGGCCGCGCTGACCCGGGCCCGGGAGACCGCGACCGCGCTCGGTGTGGTTCGCCGGATCGGCCTGCACCACTTGGACGTACGGGAGTTCACCGCGAGGGAGCCGTTCGACCTGGTGCTGTGCGTCGGCGCCACCCACGCGTTCGGCGGTCTGCTGCCGACGCTCGCCGCGGCCCGCGAACTCCTGGCCCCGGGCGGCCGGTTGCTGGTCGGCGAAGGGTTCTGGCAGTGCGAGCCGTCGCAGCCGGCGCTGGACGGGCTGGGCGCCGCCCGGGAGGACTTCGCGGATCTGGCGACGACCACCGGCCGGGTCCTCGCGGACGGCTGGACGCCGGTGTTCGGTCACGTCAGCTCCGAACAGGAGTGGGACGACTACGAGTTCTCCTGGACGGGCTCGCTGGCCGAGTGGGCGCTGGATCACCCCGACCACCCGGGCGCGGCGGCCGCCCGCGAGGCCGCGGACCGGCACCGCACCGAGTGGCTGCACGGCTACCGGGGGACGCTCGGCTTCGTCACGTACCTGCTGCGCCGCGACTGACGACTGACGCGACTGAGGTGACCGGAACGACCACGACGGCCGAAGCCGCGGAAGCCTCCGGCCCCGTTGGAGCGTTCGGAGCGGCCGGGTTCCCGCCGCCCGGGCGATCGGCTACTTCGGGATCCGCGCGAGGAAGTCGTCGATCAGCGGGGCGATTTCGGGCAGCTTCTCCTCCAGGGCGAAGTGCCCGGTGTCGAACAGGTGCAGCTCGGCCCGGGGCAGGTCGCGCAGGTAGGCGCGGGCGCCGGCTTCGGTGAAGAACGGGTCGCCCAGGCCCCAGAGCACCAGAGCGGGCGGCTGGTCGGCGCGCAGCCAGGCCTGCCAGGCGGGGTAGAGATCGACGTTGGAGAAGTAGTCGAGGGCGAGTTCGACCTGGATGTCCTTGCGGCCGGGCAGGTCGAGGAAGTGCTGGTCGAGCGTCCAGCCGTCGGGGGCGATCAGGCTCGGGTCGCCTGTGCCGCCCTCGTACTGGTCGCGGGTGACGTCCAGGGTGAGGATCGAGCGGGCGGCCTGCTCGGCACCCGGCACGCCGCGCTTGTTGGCGATGAACTCCCGCGCCTGGTCGGAGAGTCCCTCCTCGTAGGCGTTGCCGTTCTGGATCACCAGGCCGGTGATCCACTCCGGGTGCCGGGTGGCCAGGCGCAGGCCGACGGGGGCGCCGAAGTCGAAGACGTACAGCGCGAAGCGGTCCAGGCCGAGGGCGAGGCAGAACCCCTCGATCACCTCGGCGAGGCTGTCGAAGCGGTACGTGAAGGTGCCGGGCGCGGGGCTGTCGCTGTGGCCGAACCCGGGGTAGTCGGGGGCTATCAGGCGGTAGCGGGTGCCGAGCGCGTCGAGCAGCCGGGCGTACTGGTGGGAGGACGACGGGAAGCCGTGCAGCAGCAGGAGCACGGGCGCGTCTGCCGGGCCGGTTTCGCGGTAGAAGACGCGCAGGCCGTCGACGTCGACGTGGCGGTGGTGGACGTGCGGGATCGTCAGCTCGCTCATGCTAACCATTAAACAGCATATGAACGGTTAGGCAAGGTCCTTGTCCGGCAAACCGCTTGCCGGACAAGGCACATGTGCGAGCTGATCCGATGTCACCGACGTGGCCGGGAGGCCCGGCTCAGTGGCGGTGCTGCCGCTCCTGCTGCACCAGGTGGTCGAGCACCTCGGGCATCGCCTCGACCCCGCCGGCCTGGGTCGGCGAGGTACGGTACTCGCCCTGGACGACAACCGTCGGCAGCTCGTTGATGCCGTAGCGGGTGAAGGCGGCGGCGGCCTCGTCGACCGACCGGCTCACCGCGGCCGAGCGGTAGGCCCGGCCGAACGCCTGGGCGTCGACTCCGTTGCGCACGGCCCAGTCGGTGGCGGTGGCCTCGGTGGTGAGGTCGAGCCCCTCGTTGTGCACGGCTCGGAACACGCTGGTCTGGAGGCGGCCGACCAGGCCGAGCCGGTCCAGCGCGTAGTACAGCCGGGCGTGGCCGCGTTGCACGGCCTCGTCCTGGCTGCCGGGCCAGACGGCCGGGACGCGGCGCAGCACGACATCGGCGCGGTGCTTCTCCGCCCAGGCCTGCAAAGGCTGTTCGAGCGCCTGGGAGTGGCCGCAGTCGTACCAGAAGAATTCGACCGCCTCGGTCCGGGCGCTCACGCGCACCGGTTGCAGGTGGTCGAGTTCGACGAACTTGGCGCCCTCGGCAGGGGATTGGTGGGACATCGCGCCGGCCTGGACGGGGGACGCGGCAATCCCGACGGCGACGGCGAGCAGGACGGTGGACCGCAGCAGCGACTTCGAGTTCACACCGGGCAGTGTGCTGGCGACGGTTCGCTACCGGCCGGTTGCTGCGGCGCAGGCAGGGCCGGATTCGCTCGATCGGCGCACCCGGGCCCGCGCCCGTTGACGGGACGGACCACCCGACAGGGCCAACAGAACCGACGTGCTCGGCGGGCCCGCGGGACCGGGGTGCGCGGCGGGTCAGCCGGCGGCCTCCGGGCCCGCCGTCCACACCTCGGCGACCAGGTGCTGCCAGGCGTCCACGACGGCACCCAGCTCGAAGTGCTCCAGCGCGTGCGCCCGGGCCGCCGCGCCCAGGCCCGCCCGGTTGACCGCCAGCACCTTGCCCAGCGCCTCGGCGAGGGCGAGCGGGTCCCCGGGGGCGACCACCGCGCCGGTCGCACCGTCCCGGACCACCTCGCGCACCCAGCCGACGTCAGTGGCCACAGCGGGCACCCCGGCCAGCGCCGCCTCGATCAGCGCGCCGGGCACGCCCTCGCTGTCACTGGTCAGCAGCAGCGCGTCGGCGGCGCGGTAGAGCGGGGCCGGGTCGGACAGCGGGCCGAGGAAGTGGGCGCGGGCGGCGGCCGGGTGGCGGGCCAGCGCCTCGCGCAGCGGCCCGTCCCCGGCGACGGCGAGCCGGACGTCGGGCAGCCGGTCGAGCACGTCGAGGGCGAGGTCGAGCCGCTTCTCGGGAGCTATCGCCCCGATCCAGGCGACCAGCAGCACGTCGGCCGGCAGGCCCAGCGCGTGCCGCGCGGCCCTCCGGTCGTCCCGGCCGTCGGCTGGCGGATAGCTCTCCGCGGCACGGGAGTTGGGGATCACGTGGACCTTGCCCTCGGGCAGCCGGAACTGCTCCTCCAGAACGACGCGCGCCTCGTCGGTGAGGGTGGTGACGGCGGCCGCGCGGTGCATCAGCGCGCCGCCGCGCACCCGGCGCAGCCGGTTGGCGGTCCAGTAGCGCGGGTGGCCGACCGAGACGTAGACGAAGGGCGTACGGGTCCCGGCCAGGGCGAGGGCGCAGGCGGCCAGGGTGTCCGAGCCGTGGGCGAGCACCACGTCGGCGGCGCGCGAGGCGGCGCGCAGCGCCCGCAGGGTGCTCGGGTGCAACCGGCCGGGGCCCAGCACGGCGGCGGAGCGCAACCCGGAGGCGGCGGAGCAGTCCACGGAGGCCCGGTCGGCGGAGTCGGGGCCCCGGTCGGTGGAATCGGGAGCCCGGCCCGCGGAATCGGAACCCCCGTCCCCGGAGCCGGAGTCGGGACCCGGATCCGCACAGTCCCGCCTCGACTCGACGGGGCCGGGGTGGACGGCCGGATGCGGGGCGAGGGCGCACAGCGCGGAGGACTGCCCCCGACGGCCCAGTTCCCGGTGGAGGTCACGGGCGAAGTTCTGTGCGCCGCCACGGCGTGAGTCGCTGATCAGATGCAGGACACGCGGACGGTTTCCGGCCGGATCGGCCGACAAATGGTCGGGCATGGACCGACCTTGGCACAGTGCTCCGTCCGGTACATCCCCTTCGCGCAACCTGATGGTGGCCCATCCGCCCGCACTTGTACACCCGATGTGCGCCACGGGGCCGCCGTCGTGCGCCGGATGCGACCACTGTGCGCCCCGCCTCGCCCCCTGCCGCGCTCCGGTTCACCCCGTCGCGCCGGGTCGGCGCCGTCCCGGGTCGGCGTGTGCCGGTGTCACATGCGCTTTCGCACAGCGCGGTTGAGCCGGGTGCTCGACCGCCGAAAGGCCGGTACGCGGAGCGCCCCCACCCCGCCCGGCCGGTCGGGGCCGGGCCCCGCGGCGGTTACCCGATTCGGGTGAACGCGGTTGGACCTCGACCCGGGCCGCTCGGCAGGATGTGCGGCCGGGGGCGGCACCCGCCGTGCCGCCCCATCTCCCCCTTCCTCGTACGGATTTGGAGTCACCCGGTGTTCAAGGGATTCCGCAGCTTCCTGCTGCGCGGAAACGTGGTGGACCTCGCGGTCGGCATCGTGATCGGCGCGGCCTTCACCGCGGTCGTCACCGGGTTCGTCAGCGCCTTCCTCACTCCGCTGGTCGGCGTCGCGTCCGGTGCCGTCGGCGACTTCACCCAGAAGACCTTCGACGTGGCCGGCACCCGGTTCCCGTACGGCCTCTTCGTCAACGCGGTCATCGGCTTCGTGCTGACCGCGGCCGTCATCTACTTCGCCGTGGTGCTGCCGGTCGGCAAGCTCCAGGCACGCTTCGAATCGGCCAAGCCCGCGCCGGCCTCGAAGGTGGACTGCCCGGAGTGCCTGAGCCCGATCCCGGCCGCCGCGACCCGGTGCTCCTTCTGCACCTCCGAGGTCGGCAAGCCGGCCCTGCCCGCGCAGGCCCAGGCGCTGCAGTCGCACTGACCGCCGGGACCGGGCCGGCACCCGTCCGGCACTGGGTCGGAACCCGGGCGGCCCCTGGCCGCCGACGCAGGTCACGGGCCAACGGCGCAGGTCACGGGCAGGTCGCAGGCCTGAATCGAACGCCCGGAGAACTGACGGGAATTTTATTCCCGAAACATTCACGAGCCTCCGCCGCCCCCACGGCGGGGGCTCGAATGCGCCCGCGTACGCCCCGTCCGGAAAAAGTTTCTCCGCAGGGCCCCCGACCGTCTACCGGCCGGTCACCACAAGGCCTTCCGGCGACTCCGTCCGGCGACCGTTCGACCACTGACGGGGCGCCAAGGTTGTCCGGAACCGGACGCCGGAATGTCCGTCTTTCCTACTTTCGAAACCTTTGTGCGAGCGAAGACTGTGTAAACACTCGAACTGCTCCCCCTCCCGCTCTCCTCAGCAGGCGCGTTGTGGGCTTACCGTATGGCCCATGACCTCGCCCCGCTCCTACGACGGAGTCGGCTACCCCTCTCCGTCCTTCTCCTCCGGCACGCCGATCTACGACAGCCTCGTGGCTGAGCGCGGCGTCCCCCAGATCGCGCCCATCAACGTGCCGGCCGCCCTGCCGCCGGCACTGTCGTCCGGTTACGGATCCGGCCCCGGCCAGTCCTACGAGAACCGCTACGGCAACGGGTACGAGAACGCCGGCAGCAACCTCCCCGCGCTGCCGCCCGCCCGCCTCGCCCTGGGCCCCGGCCCGAGCAGCGGTCCCTCCGCCGGCCCCGCCACGGCGTACATCCCCGCGCAGCCCGCGCCGGCGTACGCCGCTCCCCAGCCGCCGGTCCCCGGCTACGGCGCCCCCCAGCCGTACCAGCGACCGCAGCCCGGCGCCCCCGCCTTCGCCCAGGCCACCGGCGGCGGTTACCAGCCGACCGGCGGCCAGAGCTTCGGCGGCCAGAACACCTTCATCGGCGCCCAGGGCGGCCAGCAGACCTTCGGCGCGCAGCAGCCCGGCGGCCAGGGCGGTTTCGGCCAGGGCCAGCCCGCCGGTCCGCAGAGCTTCGGCGGCCCGCAGTCCTTCGGCGGGCCGGGCGCCGGCGGCCCCGGCCTCCAGGGTCAGGGCGGCGACCAGTCCTTCGGCGGCGCCCAGCTGCGCCCGGCCATGGCGCCGGTCGCGCCGGTCCGCCCGATGCAGCCGCAGCGCCCGGGCCCGTACGGCGAGCCCGGCCAGTTCCAGGGCGGCTACCAGCCGCAGGGCCAGGGCTACTGAGCCACTGCCGCCCCGAGGCCGTCCCCCACACGGCCCGAACCCGCACCACCTGAGCACCACCCGGCGCCCCGTGCGCCGGGCGAACGGAGAAACGGGTCATCCACGGACCGCCCGGCACGCCCCCACGGCGTCCGGGCGGTCCGTGCGCATCCGGGGTCCCTCCCTGCGGGCCGGGACCGGCTGGCAGGATGGGGGAATGCAGCTCACCGGACTCCACGTCTACCCCGTCAAGTCGATGTACCGCCTGAGCCCGGACACCGCAGTGGTCCAACCGTGGGGCCTGGCCGGAGACCGCCGCTGGATGCTCGCCGACGCGACCGGACGGTTCGTCAGCCAGCGCGAGAACGCGGCCCTCGGACAGGTCCGCGCCGAACTGCTGCCCGAAGGCGCCCTCGGCCTGACCGCCCCGGACGGCTCCCGGATCGAGGTCACCGCCCCCGCCGTCGCGGCCGGCGACCCGCTCGCCGACGTCGAGGTCTGGGGCACCCGCTTCCACGCCGCCGAGGCCGACAAGGAGACGCACCAGTGGATCGCCGAGCACCTCGGCGACTACCGCCTGGTGCACCTGGACGACCCGCGCGCCCGGCCGGTCGACCCGGAGTACGGCCGGCCCGACGACAAGGTCTCGATGGCCGACGGCTTCCCGCTGCTGCTCACCACCACCGCCTCCCTGGACCGGCTCAACGAGCTGATCGCCACCGAGAACCCCGACGGCCACGAGACCCTGCCGATGGAACGTTTCCGCCCGAACGTGGTGGTCGGCGGCGCCGAACCGTGGGCCGAGGACACCTGGAGCAGGATCCGGATCGGCTCGGTCACCTTCAAGGTGGTCAAGCCCTGCGGCCGCTGCGTGATCACCACCACCGACCAGGAGACCGGCGAGCGGCGCGGCAAGGAACCGCTGCGCACCCTGGCCCGGCACCACCGGCTGCTGCGCAAGGCCGCGTTCGGGCAGAACCTGATCCCCGAGCGGCCGGCCGGCGTCGAG
The DNA here is from genome assembly GCF_042724755.1 of Kitasatospora sp. NPDC127067. Classification (NCBI taxonomy): domain Bacteria; kingdom Bacillati; phylum Actinomycetota; class Actinomycetes; order Kitasatosporales; family Streptomycetaceae; genus Kitasatospora; species Kitasatospora sp. NPDC127067. The sequence goes on from NZ_JBHXEM010000050.1 coordinate 25,964, forward strand.
GGCGACGCGCTCGGCACGCTGCGGCTGGGCGACGAGGTCGAGGTGCTGGAGGACGGGGCGCACTGGCCTGCCGACGGGCGCTGAGCGCGTGGGCGGGCAGGCGGGTAGGCGGCACCGGGATTCCGCGGGGCGGGCCGTGCCGACCGCCCGTGCCGAACGCCCGCGTCGGCCACCGTTCCGACCTCCCGTCCCAACCTCCCGTGCGACTTCGCGAGCCGACCCGAGCGGAACCACCTCTGTGCGCGCTCGTTGAAACAAGTGGTCGGAACCTGTGGCGGCGCTGAACGCTACCGGTGTCCGCGCGACCGCGGGCGGCCGGACCACCCACGTGGGCGCGCTACGGTGGGCGGACGGCCCGCGCACCCCCGCGCGTACGGCCCGTTGATCGCCGGCTCGACGAAGGTGGGGACGACAGACCGTCATGGCTGAGCACAGGGTCCGAGTCACCCAGGACAGCGCATCCCGCTGGCGTCGCCGCGCGGGAGAGTACGACACGCTCGCGGAGGCCCTCGCCGCCGCCGAACCCGGCGACACCGTGACCGTTCGTCCGGGCACCTTCCGGGAGAACGTGCTCCTGGACAAGCCCGTGACGCTCGTCCCGGCCCAGGGCCCGGGGACGGTCCGGATCGACCCGCCCTCCGGCGTGGCGCTCACCGTGACCGCCGCCGCAACCGTACGCGACCTGGTCGTCGAGGGCGGCGACAGCTCCACCCCCGCCGTCCTGGTCACCGGGCCGGAGGCGACACCCTCCTTCAGCGGCTGCCGGATCGAGACCCGCTCGGCCACCGGGATCGAGATCACCGACGGCGCCCGGCCGACCCTGCGCGGCTGCGTGGTCACCAACCCGGGCGGGCTCGGGCTCCGCCTGCGCGGCGCGGACACCGCCGCCGCCTTCGAGGACTGCGAGGTCGCCGCCGCCGGCCAGGCCGGACTGGCGGTCCTCGGCGGCGCCACCGCGGCCCTGGACCGCTGCCGCGTCCACCACGCCTCCGGCGCCGGCGTCCTGCTCTCCGACCCCGGCAGCGCGGCCGAGCTGACCGGCTGCGAGATCTACGAGATCCGCGGCAGCGGCGTGCAGGCCGAGGCGCAGGCGGGCGGGCGGCTGATCGACTGCGAGATCCACCGGGTCACCGGCAACGGCCTGACCCTGGACGGCGAGGCCGAGCTGGTGCTCACCGGCTGTCGGGTGCACGACCTGCCGGAGAACGGCGCCGACCTGCGCGGACGCGCCCGACTGAGCCTCGCGAACAGCACCGTCCGGGACTTCGGGCGCGGGGCGCTCTCGGTCTGGGACCAGGGCACCGAGGCCGTCGCCGAGTCCTGCCAGATCCACAGCTCGACCGGCGAGTACCCGGCGCTGTGGGTCAGCGACGGCGCCCGGCTGACCCTCACCGACTGCTCGCTGCACGACCTGCCGGACGCCCTGTTCGTCCTCGACCGGGACTCCGCCGCCACCGCCGAGGGCTGCTCGTTCAGCCGGATCCGCAGTTCGGCGGTCTCGGTCAGCGGCGGAGCCACCGTCTCCCTCGCCTCCTGCCGGGTGCAGGAGGCGGGCACCGGGCTCTGGTTCCGCGACCACGGCAGCGGCGGACTCCTCACCGACTGCGAGATCTCCGACGTGGCCACCGGCGTGATCGTCACCAAGGGCGCCGACCCGGTGGTGCGCGACTGCACCGTACGGGCCAGCACGGACGCCGGGGTGTACGTCTCGGCGCAGGGGCGGGGCACCTTCGAGGACTGCCGGGTCTCCCAGGGCAAGGGCTTCGGCTTCCACATCATCGACGGCTGCCGGACCCAGCTCATCCGGTGCCGGGCGGAGCACAACCAGCGGACCGGGTTCGAGTTCTCCGAACCGGGACCGGTCACGGAGGGGTGCATCTCGGACGATGTCGCGGCCGCTCCGGCGCCGGCCGCCCCCGCCACCCCCGGTGGCGGTGCGGGACCGGGGCGCGGGTCCGGACCGGCGTCCGGGCGCGGGCCGGGGCTGGGCTCGTCCTTCGGACCCCCCGACGTACCGGCGCCGCGCACGGCCCAACTGGCCTCGGTGGCACCAGTGTTGGCACCGCCGGCGGGCGGCTCGGCGACCATCTCGCCGATCCCGGACTGCCGGCCGGCCGAGGAAGCGCTCGCCGAGCTGGACTCCCTGGTCGGACTGGCCACGGTCAAGCAGGAGGTGCGCACGCTGATCGACCTGATCTCGGTCGGCCGTCGCCGCCGCCAGGCCGGACTCAAGGCGCCCTCGCTGCGCCGGCACCTGGTCTTCACCGGGGCACCGGGCACCGGCAAGACCACCGTCGCCCGGCTCTACGGCGAGATCCTCGCCTCGCTCGGGGTGCTCCAGCGCGGGCACCTGGTCGAGGTGGCCCGAGTGGACCTGGTCGGCGAGCACATCGGCTCCACCGCGATCCGCACCGCGGCCGCCTTCGACCGGGCACGCGGCGGGGTGCTCTTCATCGACGAGGCGTACGCGCTCGCACCCGAGGACGGGGCACGGGACTTCGGGCGCGAGGCGATCGACACCCTGGTCAAGCTGATGGAGGACCACCGGGACGAGGTGGTCGTCATCGTGGCGGGCTACACCGCCGAGATGGAGCGTTTCCTCTCCGCCAACCCCGGTGTCTCCTCCCGCTTCTCCCGCACCATCGGCTTCCCCGACTACACGGCGGACGAACTGCTGGAGATCGCCAGGGCGCAGTGCGCCGAGCACGAGTACGCGCTCTCCGAGGACACGGAGAAGTCGCTGCTGGAACACTTCGGCGGGCTGGAGCGCGGGCCCAACTTCGGCAACGGGCGCACCGCACGGCAGGTCTTCGAGACCATGGTCGAGCGGCACGCGGTGCGGATCGCCCACCTCGCGAACCCGTCCACGGAGGAACTCCAGCTGCTCGTCCCGGCCGACCTGCCGACGGCGCCGCTGCCGTAGCGGCGGCGGCTGGGGCAGGGAGCAGGGAGCAGGCTGGCAGCGTCGCGGCAGGGGAACTCGTCGGCCGTACCGGGCCGTTGAGGCAGACATGGGTGTGCTGCTGACGGGCGCGGCGGGCGGGTTGCTGCTGCCGGCCGGACTGGTCGTGGTGTTCTTCCTGGGCGCGGTGGTGCGGCGGATGCGCGCCCGCCCGACGGCGGAAGCGGGCGGCGGACGCGGTGCGGGTGCGACCGCCACGGAGGAACTGCACGCGCTGCTCTACCCGGGCAAGCGGGTGCAGCTGGAGCAGCGGCGGGTCGAACTGGTACTGCGGGACGACGAGCACGACGGCGCACCGAAGCGTACGGGGATCGACCTCGCGGGCGGCCGGGCGGTCATCCGGCGGTGACGGCCTCGGGTCTCGGGTTGACGGCCGAGGGCGAACAGGCGAGGGCGAACAGGCGACAGACAACAGATGTCAGATAACAGATGATGAAATCTGTCAGCTGACAGTTGTCATCCGTCGGCCCTCGACTGTCCGCCCGCCGGGCTCAGCCCACCCAGGCACCGCCCGCGAGGAAGGACTCCAGCGCCGCCCGGTACGGCGCGATGTCGATCCGCTCGCCCGCCAGCCAGTCGTCGGAGTAGTACTTGTCCAGGTAGCGGTCCCCCGGGTCGCAGATCAGGCCGACCACGCTGCCCGTCCGCCCGTCCGCGCGCATCTCGGCGACGATCCGCAGCGCACTCCACAGGCCCGTCCCGGTGGAGGCACCCGCCTTCTTGCCGAGCACCCGCTCCAGCACCCGTACGGCGGCGATCGACGCGGCGTCCGGCACCCTCATCATCCGGTCGATCGCCCCCGGGACGAAGCTCGGCTCCATCCGCGGCCGTCCGATGCCCTCGATCCGCGAGCCGCTCTCGCAGACGGCGTCCGGGTCGTGGTGCACCCAGCCGTCGAAGAAGCAGGAGTTCTCCGGGTCCGCGACGCAGATCCGGGTGTCGTACTGCATGTAGTGGACGAACCGGGCGATGGTCGCCGAGGTGCCGCCGGTACCGGCGGTGGCCACGATCCAGGCCGGCTCGGGGTGCGGCTCCAGGCGCAGCTGGGCGAAGACCGACTCGGCGATGTTGTTGTTTCCGCGCCAGTCGGTGGCCCGCTCGGCATAGGTGAACTGGTCCATGTAGTGCCCGCCGGTCTCCTCGGCGAGCCGGGCGGAGGCCTCGTACACCTCGTCCGAGCGCTCGACCAGGTGACACTCACCGCCATGGAACTGGATCAGGTCGATCTTGGCCTGGCTGGTGCTCTTGGCCATCACGGCGATGAACGGCACGCCGATGAGCTGGGCGAAGTAGGCCTCGGAGACGGCGGTGGAGCCACTGGAGGCCTCGATCACCGGCTTGCCGGGCCGGATCCAGCCGTTGCAGAGCCCGTAGAGGAAGAGCGAGCGGGCCAGGCGGTGCTTGAGCGAGCCGGTCGGGTGGGTGGACTCGTCCTTGAGGTAGAGGTCGATCCCCCACTGAGCGGGCAGCGGGAAGCGCAGCAGGTGGGTGTCGGCGGAGCGGTTGGCGTCGGCCTGGACCTTGCGCACCGCCTCCTTGAGCCAGGCGCGGTACTCCGGGTCGGAGCGGTCGACGTCGACGGTCGGCTCGATGCCGGGCTCGATGCGGGGGTGGGTGCCGCGCTGGGTGCTCATGGTCGCTGTCTCCCTCGTAGTGACCCCCCACTGCTCACTACGAGTGTATGAGAGTCACGATAAGTGACCGTTTTCGCAGTCCCAGCTTCCGCTTATCGCCTTGATCGCCCTGTCGCCCCCGATCGCCCTCTTTTGCCCTCTATTGCCCTCAATCGCCGTCAGGGCAGAACCGGCACCGACTGCGGATCCGCCAGGTACGGCCCCCAGCCCAGCTCGGCCGCGCCCGCGAGCGCGCCGTGCGCCAGCTCCGCGCCGACGATCGGCACCCGGCCGCTGCGCCCCCACAGGCTGCGCTCGGCGACCACCGACCGCAGCCGGTCGGGCGCGGCGTCCAGCAGGTGGAGGTGCAGCCCGCTGAGGACCACCCGGTCGGGGTTGAGGATGTTGGCGACGCCCGCCAGGCCGAGCCCGAGCCGGTCGATGACGTGCTCCACCGCCGCCCGCGCCCGGTCGTCCGTCGCGGCCGCCCGGCACAGCTCGCGCGCCTGGTCGAGCAGCGGGCGCCCCGGCTCCGGGGTGAGTCCGGCGGCGGCGAACAGTGCGTCGGGGTCGGTCTCGGAGTTGAGGCAACCCCGGTTGCCGCACTTGCACGGTCGGCCCTGCGGGTCGACGGTGAGGTGGCCGACCTCCAGTGCCAGGCCGGCGCTGCCGGTGTGCAGGTGGCCGTCGATGACCAGCGCACCACCGACGCCGCGGTGGCCGGACGTGACGAAGAGCAGGTGGCGGGCGCCTCGGCCGGCACCGTGCCGGTACTCGGCGAGCGCGGCCAGGTTGGCGTCGTTGGCGATCGCGGTGGGCAGCGGGCGCATCGCCCTGGGACCGTGGTCGGCGCGTCCGACCTCGACGTCGTACAGGTCGGCGACCGGGGTGCCGCTGGGCCAGGCGAAGTGCAGCGCGGCGAGGGCGGCACCGTCCGGCTCGGTGACCGGGTTGGGCAGCGCGAGGGCGGCACCCAGACAGCGACGGTCGGTCGCGCGGGCCAGCTCGGCGCCCGCCACGGCGACGGCGCGCAGCATCCGGACCGGGTCGGTGGCGGCGGGCAGCGGCAGATGGACGGGCGGGTCGAGCAGTCCGCCGAGGCCGGCCAGAGTGACGCTCAGTCCGTCGGCGTGGATCTGCCCGGCGACCACGACCGGGCCCTGCGGGTCGATCGCGAGCCGGTGCGAGGGGCGGCCGCGGCCGCCGCCCGCCGGGCGCGAGTCGACGGTGATCAGGCCGAGCGCCTCCAGTTCGGCGGTGACCGCGCCGGCCGTGGCCCGGGTGACGTCCAGTGCCCGGGTGAGCGCCGAACGGGTCGGCGTCTGGCCGGTGTGGATCAGGGAAAGCGCAGGACCCAGCAGCGTCCGGCCCCGGTCGGGCGCGGCGCGGCGGTGACTGTCGCGCTGCGCGTCGGAGTCGGTTCCGGTACCGGGCCTCGGGCTTGATGGTGAGAGCTGCACGCCCCTATTGTGACTTTGTGTCGCTTCGAAACAAAATCGGTCCACTCGCGCGCCCGAACCATCATCCCTCCTCCCAGTCTCGCAGCACACCCCCGGCGGCCGACAGCCCCTGGGGGGCCGCACGTGTCGCCCTCACCGCGTTCTTCGCCATCGACGGCTTCCTCTTCGCCGCCTGGGTCGTCCGCATCCCCGACATCCGCAGGCAGGTCGACGCCTCGCACAGCGCCCTCGGGCTCGCCCTGCTCTGCCTCTCCGTCGGCGCCGTCCTCACCATGCCGATGATCGGCCGGCTCTGCCTGCGGTACGGCTCGCGCCCGGTCACCGTCGGCTCGCTCGCCCTGCTCAGCCTCGCCGTCCTGCTGCCCGCCCACACCCACTCGGTCACCGCGCTCGGCGGGGCGCTGCTGCTGTTCGGCGCGGGGTACGGCGGGGCCAACGTCGCGATGAACAGCGCCGCCGTCGACCTGGTCGCGCAGCTGCGGCGGCCCGTGATGCCCAGCTTCCACGCCGGGTACAGCTTCGGCGGGCTGGCCGGCACCGGGGTCAGCGGACTCCTCGCCGGCCCGCTGAGCACCGCGTGGGCGCTCGCCCTCAGCGCCGCACTGGGCATGGCCGTCACGGTCGGCGCGGGAATCGTCCTGCTGCGCAGCCCGGCGGCGGCAGCCGTCGCACCGAATCGTTCGGGCCGTGCGGGCCGTGCCGCGGAGTCGTCCGGCACCGCGACGGCGGATGCCGGCTCGGCCCGCGCCCGCACCCGGCTGCTCGTCCTGCTGCTCGGCCTCACCGCGCTCTGCACCGCGTACGGCGAGGGCGCGGTCGCCGACTGGGCCACCCTCCACCTCACCGACGACGTCCGTGCGAGCTCCGTGGTGGCCGCCACCGGCTACGGCGCGTACGCGTTCGCGATGGCCGGCGGGCGCGTCAGCGGTACCTGGCTGTCCATCAGGCTCGGCCAGAACCGGCTGATGCTGCTCGGTGGGCTGACGGCGGCCGTCGGCATGCTGATCGCCGCCCTGGCACCGGTGGTGCCGGTCGCGATCTGCGGGTTCGTCCTGGTCGGCCTCGGCCTGGCCAACCTCTTCCCGCTCGCCATCGCCCGGGCCGGCGAGGCCGGTGGGCCGCAGGGCGTCGCGTTCGCCTCCTCGCTCGGCTACGGAGGGATGCTGATCGGCCCGGTGGTGATCGGCTTCCTCGCCGACGCCGCCGGGCTGCCACTGGCCCTCACCACCGTGACGCTCGCGGCCACGGTGGCGGCGCTCCTGCCACTGTCGGTCGGGCGGCGGGTGACAGCCGACAGGTGACAACCGACAGCCGACGGATGACAGATGACAGATGACAGATGACAGATGATGAAATCTGTCATCCGTCATCCGCTGCCCGCTGTCCGCCGTCCGCCATGTGACAGGATGCGGGGCCATGACGAGCAGCGAAGGCTTCCAGGTACTGCGGGCGAGCGAGCGCCCGGCGACGGCGTGGCTCAACGGCGGCGGCGTGACCAGGGAGGTCGCCGGGTTCCCCGCCGGAGCCGGGCTGGACGCTTTCGACTGGCGGGTCAGCCTCGCGGACGTCGCCTCGGCCGGGCCGTTCTCCCCGTTTCCCAGGATCGACCGGGTGATCACCCTGGTCGAGGGCTCCGGCATGGCACTCACCGTCGACGGCGCCGAGCGGCTGGTCGACGCGCCGTTCCGGCCGTTCGCCTTCTCCGGCGACGCCACCACCGACTGCCGCCTGCTGGCCGGCCCGGTGGTGGACTTCAATGTGATGACGCGCCGCGGACGGGTCGAGGCCACGGTGGAGCTGGCCACCACGGCCTCCGCGGTCGACGTCCCGGTCGGAGGCACCGGCCTCCTGGTCTGCCTCGCCGGCACGGCCTCCGTCGACGGCGTCGAACTCACCCGCTACGACGCCGCGTTGCTCCATGCCCCGGGCACGTACGCGCTGCACCCGAGCGGCACCACCGCCGTCGTCGGCTTCCGCACCACCCCCTGACAGCGGGCAGGCCGGCGGGCGGACGGGCCGACACGCCCGCAGCCGCCGTACCCGCGCACCCGCGCACCCGCGCACCCGCGCACCCGCGCACCCGCGCACGGAACGGCGCTCCCGCCGCCCGGAACACCCGGAGGCAGGAGCGCCGTCACCGGCACGCCGTCGGACTCACCCGCAGAACACCGGCGTGGCGTGCGCCGGGTCCAGGGCGTTGGTCACCAGGTGCAGCGCCGTCGGCGAGAACGCGATCCCGACGTGTTCCACCAGCGAGACCGGGCAGTGCCCCTGCACCACCTCGTTGTCGACGCCCGGGCCGCTCAGGAACTGGGTCCGCCACGGGGTGACGACCTCGTCGAGGACCGTCGAGACCACGGTGTAGCTCACTCCCGGCACGGTGTCCGGCCGGGAGGCCATCACCTTGTTGAAGTCGGAACCCACCGCCTGGTCCCGGCAGGCCCGGCAGACCGTGAAGATCAGGTCCGCGACGCCCGGGAAGTACGGCACCAGGTTGGTGATCCCGTCGAGCGTCGTGCCGTGGTTGGACGGCGCCAGCCCGACCATCCTGCCGACCTTGGAGGCGCCGCCGAGGAACTTGAGGTAGTAGTTCGGCATCATGCCGCCCTGGGAGTGCCCGACGATGTCGACCTTGGCGGCACCGGTCGCGTTCCGCACCAGGTCCACGAACCGGGCGAGTTGGGCCGCCGACTCCGGGACCGGCCCGAGGCCGCCGATCGGCAGCAGCAGGCCGCTGCCGCTGGAGGTGATGCCGGGGATGGTCCCGTAGTCGAGGGCGAAGACGCAGTACCCGAGGCTCTTCAGCAGCGGGGAGAGCACCAGCCAGTTCTCGTAGCGGTTGGCGAAGGTGCCGTGCACCAGGACGACCGGGTCGGGGTGCGCGGTGCTCGGCCGGCAGGTCCAGTCGTTGGCGCCGGGCGGTGAGGCCACCGTGTCACCGTCGGGCGGCAGTTCGGCGGATCCGTCAGGCGTGGCGGTCACGGCGGCGGCAGCCGACACCGGAGGGGACGTGGCGGCGCCCGCCGGCGACGCCGTCGCCCCGACCAGCAGCGCCCCCGCCAGCAGCAGGACGCCCAGCGCGCCACCGGCCCTGCCGCGCACGGGAGTTGCGGGGAAGCGGAGAAGTGGGGTTCTCAACTGTTGCCTCCACGGCGGAAGTTTGTTACCAACAGGTAACCCGAGGGCTCCATCATGCGGTCGCCCCTCCGGCCCGGCCCTTGGGCGTTCCCCAGACCTGGACGGTGTTCTCTGTGACCGGTCACAACGCACCCCACTGCCCGCCCCCGAACACCTCCGACCGGCCGCCGGACTGGCGCGTCCCGGCGATCGGCGGGCTCCCGGCCGACCAGCGACTGATCGGCGGCGCGCGGGAGCTGGCCGAGACCGTGGTCGCCGCCCTGGTGGAGCGGGTGCCGGCCTACCGCCGGATGCCCCGCGAGCAGCTCACCGGCGAGCTGACCCGGGACACCGAACGCCGCATCCGCGCCCTCGCCCACACCGTACGGACCGGGCTCCCCGCCCCCGCCGAGGAGTTCACCGCCGTCCGGGAGGCCGCCGCCCGGCGAGCCGAGGAAGGCCTGCCGCTGGACGCCGTACTGCTCGCCCACCACCTCGGCCTGGAGGTCTGCTGGGAGTTCGTGACCCGGCACGCCCGGGACGGTGACGCCGCCGACCTGATCGTTCTCAACCGGCTGCTGCTCGACCAGCTCCGCCGGGCCGCCACCGCCGCCGGGGCGGGCTACCTCGACGGCCGGCACCCGACCACCGACCGGCGCGGCGCCACCCGGCACTCCCTGCTCGGCGCGCTCCTCACGGGCACCCCCGCCGACGGGGCCGCCGCCCGCGCCGGGCTCCGGCTGCCCACGGGGTACGCCGTGCTCTGCCTGTCCGTCGCCGACCACCCCGACGAGCGCTCCCCCGGCGTCGACCCGGGCATCGCCGCCCGCCGCAAGCTCCGCCGGTTCGAGGCCGAACTCGACCACCGCACCCGGCAGTCGGCACTCACCGCACTCACCCCCACGGGCGGCCTGGTGCTCGTCCCGTTCGGGCCGTCACCCGGTCCGGACGGGGACGATCCCGACGAGGCGCCCTGGCCGCTGCTCGCCGCCATCCTCGCCGCGGCGGCCCGCGCGGCCGGCGCCCCGGTACTGGCCGGGGCGGCCTCCGCGGCCCCCGCCGAGGTGCCCGGCGCGGCCGCCCTCGCCCACGAAGTCCTGGACGTGGCCCGGGCGTTCGGCCGGCCTCCGGGCCTGCACCGGTTGGACGACGTCCTGCTGGAGTACCAGCTCACCCGGCCCGGTCAGGCCCGCTCCCGGCTCGCCGCACTACTCGAACCGCTGGCCGACAGCGGGGAGTTGCTCATCACCTTGCGCACCCACCTGGCCGGGGACCTGAACCGCCGGCACACCGCGAGCGCTCTGCACCTGCACCCGAACACCGTCGACTACCGGCTGCGCCGGATCGCAGCGCTGACCGGTCTGGATCCGACGCGCCCCGCCGACGTCCCGCGGATCACCGCCGCCATCGCCGCCCGCACCGCCGAACAGGCTTCCCTCGCGGGGTAGTTCAGGCCGCTCGCGAGTTCAAGGCACTGCACCGGAGGAGTGCGCCGGCCCCTTCGCGGGCGACGTCAGCCCGACTCCCCCGGCAGTCGCAGGTCCCAGCCGACCAGGGCGCGCAGCTGCTCCGCGGTCACGCCGTCCGGCACCGGCTGCGGAGCGTCGTGGCGCAGCGGCGGCTGCCAGCCCTCGTCCTCGGTCCAGCGGCGCACCACCTTGGCCGGCGCCCCGGCGACCACGCTGTGGTCGGGCACCTCGCCGCGCACCACGGCCCCCGCCGCGACCACCACGTTGCGGCCGATCCGCGCCCCCGGCAGGATCACCGAACCGGTGCCGATCCAGCTGCCCGCGCCGATCTCCAGCGGTTCGTTGCGCGGCCACTGCTTGCCGATCGGCAGCTCGGTGTCCCGGTACTCGTGCGCCTGGTCGCTGATGTACACGCCCGGCCCGGTCCACACGTCGTCGCCGATGACGATCGACTGGTGGCCGACGATGTGGCTGTCCCGGCCGATCACGCAGCCGCCGCCGATCCGCACGATCGGCTCCGGCCCGAGGTCGAGCCCGGGCAGGAACCCGGCGCTGATGGTGACCCGCTCGCCGATGATCGAGAACGGCCCGATGGTGATCCACTGCTCGTTGAACACCGCCCCGAGCGGGAAGCTGAGCGTCGTGCCGTCCCCCAGCTCGCCGAACCGGTACGGGCCGGGGTTGCGGTTGGTGACCGCGCCGGTCCGCTGCACCCAGCGCCAGCCCCGGTGGACCAGGCGTCCGGCGGCGCGGCGGCCACCGGTCCGGACGGCTGAGACGAGGGAACGGGTTATCGGCATGCGCTCACGTTACCGGCCCGTAGGGTCCGCCCGATCGCCGGGAGGCGTCCGAGGAAATGTCCGAAGTCCGCGACCGGTGGCCGATCGCGGTGGAAGACTCCGTCCCATGGAGATCACCGAGCACATCGACGCGCTGCGCCTCGAAGGCACCCGGCTCGCCGAGGCCGCAGCCCGCACCGAGCTGTCCGCCCCCGTACCGACCTGCCCGGAGTGGCGGCTGACGGACCTGCTGCGGCACATCGGCTCCGTCCACCGCTGGGCCGCCGCCATTCCCTCCCAGGGCCTGCGGGCCCGGCCGGACGAGGCGGACGCGCAGGCCACCGTCGGGCCGATGCCCTCGGACGCCGCACTGCTCGACTGGTACCGCGAGGGCCACGCCGCCCTGGTGGACGTGCTCACCGCCGCGCCCGCCGACCTGGAGTGCTGGACCTTCCTGCCCTCGCCCCGCCCGCTGGCGTTCTGGGCCCGGCGCCAGGCGCACGAGACCTCCATCCACCGCCATGACGCCGACGCCGCCGGGACGCCCGGTCCGGTCGTGGACACCGCCCTCGCCCTGGACGGCATCGACGAACTGGTCAGCGGCTTCATGACCCGCAGCCGCTCCGCGCTGCGCAGCGACCGGCCGCGCACCCTCCAGGTCCGGGCCACCGACGGGGCCGGCTCCTGGCGACTGACCATCACCCAGGAGCCGCCGGTCGTCACCACCGGCGAGAGCTCCGAGCCGGCCGACCTGACCCTCACCGGCCCTGCCCACGAGCTCTACCCGCTGCTGTGGAACCGGCTGTCCGCCGAGCAGGCCACGGAGACCAAGGTGATCGGCGACCAGGACCTGCTCGGTCTCTGGAGCGACGCGGCGGCGGTCCGCTGGTCGTGACGCCGCCGCGCGCGGATGGCCGCGACGCCCGGGGCGGCGGCGCCCCGGGCGTCCGCGTGTGCCGGTGCCCCGGGCGAGCGGGCCCGTCGCCCGGGGAACCCCGCCGTCAGCGCACCCAGCGCGCGGGCCGCTTCTCCAGGAACGACCGCATCCCCTCCTGCGCCTCCTCCGAGCCGAAGAGCCGCGCCGACAGCTCCACCAGTTCGTCCGAGTCCCGCTCGAAGGAGCGCACCACCTCGGCGTTGGCCAGTCGCTTCGACTCCGCCAGGCCCTGCGGGGAGCCCAGGCGCAGCGCGTCCAGCAGGCCCTTCAGCACCACGCCGGTGGACTCGGCGGAGTCGGTGGCGCTGGTGATCAGCCCGATCCGGGCGGCCTCGGCGGCGTCGAAGACCTCGCCGGTGAGGTAGTAGCGGGAGGCGGCGCGCGGCTCCAGCTTCGGGCGCAGCGGCAGCGAGATGACGGCGGGCGCGAGGCCGAGCCGCACCTCGGTGAAGGCGAAGGTCGAGGCCGGTCCGGCGACGGCGAGGTCGGCCGCGCCGACCAGACCGAGCCCGCCGGCCCGGACGTGCCCGTCGATGACGGCGATCACCGGCTTCGCGCAGTCCACGATCGCCCGCTGGAGCTCGACCAGGCCGCGCGGGCCGACCGTCGGGTCCGCACCGGTCGCCTCGGAGAGGTCGGCACCCGCGCAGAACACCTTGCCGGTGTGTCCGAGCACCACCGCGCGGACCTCCGGGTCGGCCGCGGCGGAGGCCAGCCCGGCGTGCAGCTCGGCCATCAGCCGGGTGGAGAGCGCGTTGCGGTTGTGCGGCGAGTCGAGGGTGAGCGTGGTGACGGCGTCGGCGGTGCTGACGTGGACGAGGGGCGCTGCGCTGGTCATCGGCGGGCCTGCTTTCCGGCTGAGGGTGGGTCGGACTGCGGGTGGGTCGGAACTGCGGGTGCGGTTCGGGAGGTGCCCCGGACGACGCGGCACGACTCTGGCATGCCCACCCGCCCCTCGGCCAGAGCCCACCCGCCCCTCGGCCGGAGCCGACCGGCCGGGCGGTACCGGCTCCCGGCCGCTCCTCCCCGCCGAAATCCGGTGGTGACGGGCCCCGCACCGGGGGCAACATCGTCGCCATGACCACCGCCGATCCCGTCCTGCTGCTCGCCCCGCGCATCAACGAGACGGGCCTCCAGCTCCGCACCGCCGCCGGACGCCGCGGCCTGCGGGCGTGCACCGCGACGTCCTGGCAGGCGCCGCCCGGGCTGCGCGGCTCGGCGGTGCACGTGTACGGCGGACCGCTGTTCGGCGACGCCGTCGGACGGGAGCTCGGCCTCGGACTGCTGGAGCCCGCCGCCGACTGGCTGACCCGGCTGCCGCTCGCGCTGACCGGACGCCGGGTCTCCTTCGGCACCCTGGCCGAGGCGCGCCGGCTGCGCCGCCCGGCCTTCGTCAAGCCGCCGGTGGACAAGCTGTTCGCCGCCCGGGTCCACCCCGACGGCGGGACGCTGCCGGGGCCCGAACTGCTGGACGGTGACACGCCGGTGCTGGTGAGCGAGGTCGTTCGGTTCGGCGTCGAGTACCGGCTGTTCGTCCTGGACGGCGCGGTGCGGGCCGGCTCGCGCTACGCCGTGGACGGTGACCTGTCCGTCGCGCCGCTGGAGACCGCCGGGGCACCCGGCGGGGAGACCGCCGAGGTGCTCGCCTTCACCGCCGACGTGCTGGCCGCGTCGGCGTCGGGCGCGCCGCTGCCCAGTGCCACCGTGGTGGACGTCGGGCGTACGGAGGACGGCCGTTGGGCCGTGGTGGAGGCCAACGCGGCGTGGGCCAGCGGTGGTTACGCCGCCGATCCGGACGCCGTCCTCGACGTGGTGCTGCGCTCGGGCGGACCGGCCGCCCAACTCCCCTCCACCGACCGTCCGTTCCTGCGCGAACTGCCCGATGTGGTGCGCTGAGGCCGGCTGGCCTTCGGGGCCGGGGCTTGCGGCTCCGGCGGATCACGGGTCAGGATCCGCGCCATGACCACCTCTCACCTCACCCACATCACCGAGCCCCCCGGAGTCGCGCCCGGCACCGGCTACACCCAGGTCGTCACCGGCAGCGGCCGGACGGTCCAGGTGTCCGGCCAGGTCGCCTTCGACGAGCAGCGGAACCTGGTCGGCGAGGGCGATCCGAAGGCGCAGGCGCGGCAGGTCTTCGAGAACCTGCGGCGTTGCCTGGCCGCCGCCGGGGCCGGGTTCGAGCACGTCGTGAAGCTCACCTACTTCATGACGGACATCGCCCACCTCTCGGCCGTCCGCGAGGCCCGCGACGAGCACTTCGGCTCCCTTCCGCTGCCGGCCTCCTCCGCGATGCAGGTGGCCGCCCTGTTCAAGCCCGAGGTGCTGATCGAGATCGAGGCGATGGCGATCGTCCCCGAGTAGCCGGCCCGGGGCCGGCGCGTCTCACACCGCGCCGGGGCTCGCGTCCCGCCGCCCGGCCCGCCGCCCGGCCCACCGGACGGCGGGGCGCATCGCCAGGCCCGCCGCGGCCAGCACCGTGCCCAGAACGACCCAGCCGACCATGCCGTACCCGATGACCAGGGTGCCGACCAGCGCCGGGCCGGCCATCAGCGCCGCCGCCGTCCCCGCGTTGAACACGCCCTGGTAGGCACCGTGATCGCGCTCGCCCGCGAGGTCGTAGCTGAGCGCCCAGCCGCCCGCCTGCGCGACGACCTCGCCGAGCGACTGCAGCGCGACCCCGCCGAGCACCACCACGGCCGCGACGCCCGCGGGCAGGCCGTGCGCCAGCGAGACGACCAGGCAGGAGGCGGCCAGCACCACTCCGGCGCGCCCGCACGCCCGGGCGGCCCCCGTCCGTTCCTCGGTGCCCCGGGTGGCCCGCACCTGCAGGGTGATCACCAGCAGGGTGTTGACGATCAGGGTGCCCGCGACGGTGATCCGCGGCGCGTCGGTCTCCTGGACGATCCAGAGCGGTATGCCGACCTCAAGGACGGCGAACTGCAGGCAGAGCAGTGCGTTCAGCACCGTCACGGCCAGGAACGGGCCGTCCCGCAGCGCCGGGTTCGGCCGCCGGCCCTGCTTGACGCCCCGGCCCGAGGGGTCCGACGGGTTCGCGACTCCGGTCTTCGCGGACGGCTCGGACACTGCCACCCCGGACTCCGACGGCTCGGACGACTCGCACACTGCCACCCCGGACTCCGACGGCTCGGACGGCTCCGACGCTGCCGCTCCGGGTTCCGACGCTCCGGTCGCCGACGGGCGCTGCGGGATGTCGAGGCGGTGGAACAGCACGGCGACGGCCACGTAGGAGGCGGCGTCGGCCAGGATCGCCGTCAGGTACACCGGCCGGGTGTCCAGTTGGAGCGCGATCGCGCCGATGGCCGTTCCCAGGCAGATCCCGACGTTGGTCACCACCCGCAGGTGGGCCCGGCCCGCCACCCGGCGGTCGGCGGGCAGCACCTCGGCGTAGAGCGCGTTCCGGGTGGCGGCGGAGCCGCGGTCGACGGCGGAGACCAGGCAGGCCAGCGCGACGAACGCCGCGTAGCTGTGCACCAGCGCGTACCCGGCGGTGCCGATCGCCTGCACCGACACCAGCACCACCAGCACCCGCCGCGCACCCCAGCGGTCGGCGGCCCGGCCGGCCGGCACGCTCGCGACGACCCCGCACAGGCCGGCGGCGGTCATCCCGAGGCCCAGCTGGGCGGCGCTCAGGCCGAGCACCCGGGTGAAGAACAGCACCGCGACGGAGAGGGAGAGGCCGTTGCCCACCGTGTTGACCAGGGTGATCCCCGCCAGCCGGCGGACCGTCGGGTCGGGGTGCAGCCGGCGTCGCAGCGCGGCGACGACCCCGGTGGCACGGGGCCCGGTGGCACGGGGGGTCGCAGGCGCAGCCCGGTCTTCGGGCACGGCAGGGGAAGGTGCGGAGGACTCCGCCGTCGAGGTGGTCATGCATGGATCCCACCGCGCACCGGAGCGGACCAGTACTCCTTTAGGCTCTGGCTGAATCCGAAGCCGGACTGCCTGCCCCGGCCGATCCCCGCAGAAGGATGCCCCGTGCACCGGTTCACGCTCCGCCTGGCCGACCTCGCCACCACCTGGTTCGCCGTCTCCCCGATCCACGAGGCGGCGCTCAGCCTGCGGATGTGGACCCACCCGGGCGTCTACCACCTCCAGACCCGGGCCTTCGAGCAGCTCAGGCCCGCCTTCGAACGGCTGGACTCCCGTCTTCTGCTCTCGCTCGTCGCCGAGAACCGCTTCGTCCCCGACTTCCTGACGCCGCGCCCCACCTCCCCCTCCCCCGAGTTCCGCTCCGAGATCGCGACCGTCCGGGCGTTCCCGCCGGAGCAGTTGCGCGCCGAACTGGAGCAGACGTTCCTCTCGCACGGCCAACCGCTGCCCGCCGAACTCGCCGGCGGACTCGCCCGCCCGGAGCGGCTGTTGGCGCGGATCGCCGACACGCTGGAGGAGTACTGGGAGGTGTGCCTCGCCCCCACCTGGTGGCCGCAGGCCCGCGCCGTTCTGGAGGCCGACCTGGTCTACCGCGCCCGGCTGCTCGCCCAACACGGCGCGGCGGCCCTCTTCGCCGACCTGGACCACCGGCTCCACTGGGAGAACGGCGTCCTGTCGATCAGCCGGAACTGGACGGACGGGGACGTGGAGACACCCGTGGACGGGCGCGGCCTGGTGCTCTGTCCGACCTTCTTCGTCCGCGGCGCGATCACGATGATCAGCAATGACCGTGCGCCGCAGATCAGTTACCCGGCACGCGGACAGGCCGGGCTGGCCGGCCGGGGCACGCCGGTGCCGCCGCAGGCCGTGGCGGCACTGGTCGGCGCGCCGAAGGCTCGGTTGCTCGCGCTGCTCGCCGAGCCCGCCTCCACGACCGACCTCGCCTTCCGCCTCGGCGTCACCCCGGGTGCGGTCAGCCAGCACCTTTCCGTCCTCGCCGCCACCGGCCTGGTCACCCGGGCCCGGCACGGCCGCTCGGTGCTGTACCGGCGCAGCCCGCTCGGGGACGAGCTGACGGGGGCGGGAACGAACTGACGGAGGCTGGGGCGAAGCCGGGGACGGGGAACCCATCAGTGGTACAGACCTGTTGACGCATTGGTCCAGTCCTCCTACAGTTCCCATGCCTTCGCCTCCCCACGGCGCAGGCATCGATCGCACACGGATCAATGGATCAACCAAGGTTCTACGTCACCCTGTTCAACCCCCACAGCCACAGGGAGAACCATGTCCGCTCGATCCCGGGCCGGGCGCCCGCACGTGCGCAGCAGACTGCTGGCACTGCTCTCCGTCCTGCTCCTTCCCCTCGCCGCGCTCACCGCGCTGGCCGCCCCGGCGAACGCCGCCGGAAAGCTCACCGCCACCTTCACCACCGCCGACAACGGCTCCTGGTGGCAGGGCACCTACATCGTCCACAACGACAACGCCACCGCGGTGAGCGGCTGGACCCTGGAGTTCGACCTCCCGGCCGGCGTCACCATCGGCAACAGCTACAACGGCACCGCCACCGTCAACGGCCGGCACGTCACCGCCACGGCGGCGTTCTACAACTCCACCGTCAACGCCCACGGCACCACCGAGCCGTACAGCTTCTGGTTCGTGGGCAACGGGCCGGTCTCCACCCCGCTCAACTGCCGCATCAACGGCGACAAGTGCGACGGCTCCGCGGACGTCCCGCCGTCCGCGCCGGGCACCCCGACGGTGACCGAGTCCACCGCGCACACGCTCGCGCTGAGCTGGCCGGCCGCCACCGGCGGGGACTTCCCGGTCGTCGGCTACGACGTGCTGAGCGGCGGCACCGTGCTCGCCTCCGGCCCGTCCACCGGCATCCTGGTCACCGGCCTCACCCCGGCCACCTCGTACACCCTGACCGTCCGGGCCAAGGACAGCCGCGGCAACACCGGCCCGCTCAGCCCGTCCGTCACCGCGTCCACCTTCGACCCGTCCACCGACACCTCGCCGCCCACCGCACCGACCAACCTCCGTGCGACGGCGGTCAGTTCGACGGACGTGAAGCTCGCCTGGAACGCCGCCACCGACAACGTCCGGGTCGCCGCGTACGACGTCTACCAGGGCAGCACCCTGGCGGCCACGGTCACCGGCGGCACGCTCGGCGCGACCGTCGGCAACCTGTCGCCGTCCACCGCCTACACGTTCACCGTGAAGGCCCGGGACCCCGCCGACAACGCCTCACCCGCGTCCGCCCCGCTCTCCGTGACCACCTCGGACCTGGTCGGTGCCGGAAAGTACGCCCGGGTCGGCTACTTCGTCCAGTGGGGCATCTACGGCCGCCAGTACTTCGTCAAGAACCTGGACACCTCGGGCGCCGCCGCCAAGCTCGACGTCATCAACTACGCCTTCGAGAACATCGATCCGGTCAACCTGACCTGCATGGCGGGCGTCACCAAGGGCACCAGCGGCAACCCGGAGGACCCGGACCAGGGCACCGGCGCCGGTGACGCCGACGCGGACTACGGCCGGGCGATGAGCGCCGACCAGTCGGTGGACGGCGTGGCCGACGACGGTTGGGGCAAACTCCGCGGCAACTTCAACCAGTTGAAGAAGCTCAAGGCCAAGTACCCGAACCTGAAGGTGGTCGTCTCGCTCGGCGGCTGGACCTACTCCAAGTACTTCTCCGACGCCGCCGCCACCGACGCGTCCCGGCAGAAGTTCGTCAAGTCCTGCATCGACACCTGGATCAAGGGCAACCTGCCGGCCTACAACGGCGCCGGCGGCGACGGCGTGGCCGCCGGCATCTTCGACGGCATCGACCTCGACTGGGAGTGGCCCGGCTCCGGCGACGGCCACCCGGGCAACCACTGGAGCGCCAACGACAAGGGCAACCTGACCCTGCTGCTGGCCGAATTCCGCAAGCAGCTGGACGCGTTGGGCGGCTCGCACAAGCTGCTCACCGCCTTCACCCCGGCCGACCCGGCGAAGGTCGCCGCCGGCTGGGACCTCTCGAAGATCTTCGGCTCGCTGGACATCGCCAACGTCCAGGGCTACGACTTCCACGGCTCGGGCAGCGACAACTCCTGGGAGCCGAACCGCACCGGCCACGCCTCCAACCTCTACCAGGACCCGAACGACCCGTACACCACCCACTTCAGCGTGGACACGGCCGTCCAGACGTACCTGAACGCCGGGGTCAACCCGCGCAAGCTGACCATCGGCTTCCCGTTCTACGGGCGCGGCTGGCAGAGCGTCGCGGACGGCGGCGCGAACGGCGCCTGGCAGTCGGCGAACGGCGCCGCACCGGGCCAGTTCTCCGACGAGGCCGGTACCCGCGGGTACAACAACCTGATCACCAGCCTCTCCGGCCTCAAGGTCTACCACGACCCCAAGTCCGTCGCGACGTACGGCTACACGGGTGCCGGCGGCCAGTGGTGGACCTTCGACGACGCGTGGTCGATCGCGCAGAAGACCGCCTACCTCAAGTCGAAGAACCTGCTCGGCGGCATGATCTGGGAGATGTCCGGCGACACCCCGTCCGGCACCCTGATGTCCGCGCTGGACACCGGCCTCAAGTAGTCCGCCCGAGGCCGCCCGGGCCCACGTACACGCCCGGCCCCGCCCGGGCCCGCGTACACGCCCGCCGCGACCCGGCCCCGCGTCACGACGGCCGAGCTACCGCGCTACCGCGAGGCCATCGCCGTCAGCCGCCGCGCAGCCCGGTACTGCCGCAGTACCTGGGAGAAGGAGGTGTGCCCCTGGGTGGTCCGGGCGAAGGCCCGCCAGGCCGCCGGCACCAGGCAGACCGCCGCGTGGAACAGGTACGGCCGCCGCTCGAAGGCGCCCAGCAGCTGCTTGCCCGCGCGCATCTCCACGCCCAGCCCGGCCTTGACCGCGAACGCGTAGTTCAGCGCCTCGCGCCGCACCGCCGCCGCGTCGCCCGCCTCGGCGACCTTCACCGCCCACTCGCCGGCCAGCCGGCCCGAGCGCAGCGCGTAGGAGATGCCCTCGCGGGTCCACGGCTCCAGCAGTCCGGCCGCGTCCCCGGCGACCAGCACCCGGCCGCGGGAGAGCGGCGAGTCCTCGGCCCGGCAGCGGGTCAGGTGCCCGGACTCGACCTGGGGGGTGAACCCGGACAGGCCCAGCCGGCGGATGTAGTCGGCGAGGTACTGCTTGGTCCGCTCGCCGTCGCCGCGCGCCGAGATGACGCCGACGGTCAGGCTGCTGGTCTCGGTCTTCGGGAACACCCAGCCGTAACTGCCGGGCAGCGGGCCCCAGTCGAGGTGGATCCGGCCCGCCCAGTCGGCGGCGACCTGCGCCGGCACCGGGATCTCCGCCTCCAGGCCGAGGTCGATCTGGTCGAAGGTCACACCGACGTGCCGGCCGATCCGGCTCGCGCTGCCGTCCGCGCCGACCACCGCACGGGCCTCGAAGGTCCGCCCGTCGGCGGCCGTCACCAGCGCCGTCCGGTGCTCGCCGCCGCGCTGCTCGACGCCGGTGACGGTCACTCCGGTGACCAGCACCGCCCCGGCCTGCTTGGCCGCCTGCACCAGGCGCAGGTCGAACTCGTCACGGTTGACCAGGCCGAACAGCATCCGCTTGGACCGCCGCGTGCGGGTGTACCTGCCGTCGTAGGCGAAGGTGACGGCGTGCACCCGGTCCTGCAGCGGCAGCCGGAAGTCCGGCGGCAGGCTGTCCCGGGAGGGGCCGATGATGCCTCCGCCGCAGGTCTTGTACCGGGGGTGTTCGGCCTTGTCGAGCAGCAGCACCCGGCGGCCCTGAGCCGCGGCGGCGTGCGCGGCCGAGGAGCCCGCCGGTCCGGCGCCGACCACCACGACGTCCCAGACGCCGTCCAGCGGCGTGGCCGCGTCGTCGGTCGGACCGTTCTCGGCCGGGCTGTCGAGCGGGCTGCGGGAATCGGAGCTTCCGGAGTCAGTCACGTCGAGCAATCCTATGCGTCCGGCCCCGCCCGGCGAGCGCGCCGCCCCCGCACCGACGCCACCCGCTCACCCCGCACCCTCGGAACTCCCCGTTCCGCCCGCCTATGATCGGCACTACCGCAAATCACCTCCTCCGCCCGCTCCACCCCAGGGCGGACCGTCTCCTCGGAGCCCCGATGTCACAGCCCCTGGCCGACGCCGTCCGGTCCCTGATGGACCGTGCCCGCACCGACCTCGCCGAGCTGGTCGCCTTCCCCTCGGTCGCCGACCCGCGCCAGTTCCCGGTCGAGGAGTGCGAGAAGGCCGCGCACTGGGTCGCCGAGGCCTTCGCCGCCGAGGGCCTGACCGGCATCCGGCTGCTGGACACCCCGGACGGCACCCAGTCCGTCTACGGCGAGCTGCCCGGCCCCGAGGGCGCGCCGACCGTCCTGCTCTACTCCCACTACGACGTCCAGCCCCCGCTGGACGAGGACGCCTGGCTCAGCCCCGCCTTCGAGCTGACCGAGCGCGACGGCCGCTGGTACGGGCGCGGCGCCGCCGACTGCAAGGGCAACATCCTGATGCACCTGACCGCCCTGCGGGCGCTGCGTCAGGTCCACGGCGACGCCTACCCGGTCGGTCTGAAGATCATCGTCGAGGGCTCCGAGGAGCAGGGCACCGGCGGCCTGGAGCGCTACGCCGAGGCCCACCCCGAGCTGCTCACCGCCGACGCCATCGTCATCGGCGACACCGGCAACTTCGCCCCCGGCCTGCCCACCGTGACCGCCTCGCTGCGCGGCATGACGGTCGTCGAGGCCACGGTCACCACGCTGGCCGGCAACCTGCACTCCGGTGCCTTCGGCGGCGCCGCCCCGGACGCCCTCCAGTCCCTGGTCCGGATACTGGCCTCGCTGCACGACGAGAACGGCGACGTCGCGGTCGCCGGCCTGACCGCCGACCAGACCTGGTCCGGCGTGCAGTACCCGGAGGAGCAGTTCCGCGCCGACGCCAAGGTGCTCGACGGCGTCGCCCTGACCGGCACCGGCACCATCGCGGACCGCCTCTGGGCCCGCCCGGCCGTCACCGTCCTCGGCATCGACGCCCCGCCGGTGATCGGCGCCACCTCCTCCGTCCAGGCCACCGCCAAGGCCCTGATCAGCCTGCGCGTCGCGCCGGGCTCGGACCCGCACGCCGCCCAGGACGCGCTGGTCGCCCACCTGGAGGCGCAGGTCCCGCTCGGCGCCCGGCTCACCGTCGAGCGCCAGGGCAGCGGCGCGCCGTTCCGCGCCGACACCGGCGGCCCGGCGTACGAGGCGATGGGCGAGGCGATGGCCGAGGCCTTCGGCACCCCGATGGTCACCTCCGGCGAGGGCGGCTCGATCCCGCTCTGCAACACGCTGCGCTCGCTCTACCCGCAGGCCGAGATCGTGCTGATCGGCGTCGAGGAGCCGACCACCCAGATCCACGCGGTCAACGAGAGCGTCGACCCGCAGGAGCTGGAGCGGATGGCCCTCACCGAGGCGCTGTTCCTCCGCCGCTACGCCGAACTGCGCTCCGTCTGACGGACCTTCGGGGCGGCGCCACGGGGAGCCCGCCCGACGGCGTCCGGCCGTCCGCCGCGCAGTCGGCGGGCGGCCGCCAGCACCGCCGCGTACCCGACCGCGCCCGCCGCGAGCCCGGCCCCGGCGCCGAAGCAGACCTCCGGCACCAGGTTCCGCCGCAGTGGGCTCAGCCGGTGCACCACCCCGGCGGCCGTCGCCGCGCCCAGCAGCGCGACGGCCGCGCGCCGGGTCCGGGGCGCGAGCCGCACGGCCGGCCGCACCGGCTCCACGGCCCGCACCGCACGCACCGCCCAGCCGCCCAGCGCCGCCAGGGCGAGCGCCGAACTGCCGTACTGCACCGCCTCGTACAGCGGGACCCCGGCCACCGGCCGGTCCAGTACGGGCAGCAGCCGCACCCCCAGCCGGCCCCCGTGGGTGAACGCGTCCCAGCCGACGTGGGTGGCCGCGCCGATCGCCGCCGAGGCCGCGAACCACGCAGCGCCACCGACCGTCCCGACGCCTGCGGGGCCCCGGGTGTCCCCGGAGTCCCGGGTGTCCCCGGGGTCTCGGGCGTCCGCAGCCCATCGGGCGGTCAGCGCCTCGGCGCCACCCGCCCAGCGCTCGGGCAGCAGCGCCACCACCGGCCCGCGCAGCAACCCGTGCCAGCCGGCCACCAGCGCGCCGGCGACCGCCACGTCCAGCGTCGGCACCGCCCACCAGCGGTGCGTCAGCCCGCCGTGGCCGTACACCCCGGGCAGCAGGGACTCGGCGAAGAACGGCACGTCCGGCGCCATCGACCCGGCGACGAGCGCCGAGGCCACCAGGGGCCCGCGCGCGCCGGCGGCACGCAGCAGGGGCAGGACGGCGGCGGGATGGCTCAGCGTGAACGGCATGCCCCCATCCTCCCGCCCGCCACCGCGGCACGGCGCACCGGAGGTGCACCGGACGGGGTTCCACGGGCCACCACGCCGACCTCCCGCCCCACCCGCCGCCCCGCGCCGACGCCCCTGCCCCGCCCCGACCGGCCCCGACCGGCCCCACCGACCGACCGGCCGCGCCCACCGGCCGTAGCGCCGCGTCCGCCGTACCGGCCCTACGCCGCGTCCGCCGTGCTCGCCAGCCCGACGGCCACCCGGCTCCCCGCCTCCAGGTACTGCAGCTCGCCGCTCCGCCGCGCGTCCAGCGCGGCCGCCAGCCGCCGGTAGCGCCCCGGCGGCAGCAGCTCGCCGGCCTCGTCCAGGGTGACGAATCGCCAGCTGCGCAGCTCCTCCTGCTGGAGCAGCAGGTGCTGCCGGCCCTCCTCGTCCAGCAGGCCGCCGTCGTACATCAGCCGCAGGCCGCCGCGGCGGGGGCCGGTGCGCGGCTCCCAGTCGACGGCGAGCAGGCGCAGCGTGGACGGGTCCAGGCGCAGGCCCAGCTCCTCGGCGGTCTCGCGCAGGGCGGCGTCGGTGGGGGCCTCGCCGCGCTCGACCACGCCGCCGGGGAAGTCCCAGTCGGGCTTGTAGACCGGGTCGACCAGCAGCACGCGGTCCTGCTCGTCGAAGAACAGCACGGCGGAGGCCACGGTGTCCCCGGTCGGGTCCGGGGTCTGGACGATCGGACAGCGGGCGGCGCCGACCCGGACCAGCTCGGCGATCCGGTGCGCGGTCTCCCGGGGGGAGAGCTCGCTGGTGTCGATCATCCGGGCGTCCCCGACCAGCCAGCGGCGGGCGGCGCGGTAGTGGGGCAGGTGTTCGAGGCACCAGGTGCGGACCCGCTCGCTGCCCTGCGGATCGCCCGGGCACTCCTCGCGGTGGGCTATGCGGTCGCGCAGGATCGTTTCTTCAGGGTCCAGCACGAAGTGGTGCACCGTGATCCCGTGCGAGGCCAGATCGCCGAAGATCTCGTCCCGGTAGTCCTCCCTGAGCAGGGTCATCGGGACCACCAGCGGGCCCCCGACCTCACCGAGCAGCGCCGCCGCCGTCTCGGGGACCAGCCGGCGCCAGGCCGCCAGGTCCTGGAAGTCGGACACCGTCGCCAACCGGTCGGCCGGGAGCATCCGGCGCAGGCCGAAGCCCACCAGCTCGGGATCGAAGAGCACGCTCCCGGGCAGCAGTTCCACCAGCTCTCGGCAGGCGCTCGTCTTGCCCGCCCCGAATGTGCCATTGACCCAGACGATCACAACGTCCCCTGCCCTCGGCTTCCCCCGATGCCGTTCGCACCGGGCAGCGCCCCCGTCGGTCGAACCAGCGCCACCCGTGGTGGTACCCGCGCCATGCCGCTCCCCATACCTCCCCGGCGCGCCCGCCCCCACGCCCCGGTCTGCCCCGTGACAGCGGCATGTGCCCAGGTCAGGAGCCCGTGGACGGAAATATGCAGACCGGTCTACATCAAAATTGCACCCCTTCACCACGACGGGAGCACAGGGCGCCCGATGGGTCGACCTGCCGCGCGCGCCCCGCTCGTACGCTCCGCACACCCCCACCCGAGCACCCTCGCGCTCCCGCGTGCACGCCCCGTGCCCGCTCTGTGCTCACGCCGTGCCCGCCCCGCGTTCGCCCCCGCGTTCGCCCGTCACCGCCCGCCTCCTTGCGCCACCCGCGCCCCGCCGCGTACAGAGGAACGATGAAACTGCTTCCCGCCGGTCGGGTCGTCGTCATCGGCTCGGTCAACATCGACCGCATCCTCCGCTGCCCCGTGCTCCCCTCTCCCGGCGAGACCGTCCTCGCCACCGGCGCCGCCCGGGGCTTCGGCGGCAAGGGGGCCAACCAGGCGGTGGCCGCGGCCCGGTTGGGGGCGTCGACGCACCTGGTCGCCAAGGTCGGACGGGACGCCGAGGGCGAGGCGGCGCTCGCCGATCTGCGGGGCGCGCAGGTCGAGACGGGCGCCGTGCTCACTCACCCGGGCGCGCCCACCGGTCAGGCGATCGTCATGGTCGACCCGTCCGGCGAGAACAGCATCGTCGTCGTGCCCGGCGCCAATGCCCACCTCGCCCCGGAGGAGGTCACCGCCGCGCTCACCCGCCTCCGCCTGCTCCCCGTCGACGTGGTCCTGACCAGCAACGAGGTCCCCGCGGAGTGCATCAGGGCGGCCGCCGCCGCCCTCGCCGCCGCGGGCCCCTCGGGCGGCACCCGCTGGCTGCACAACACCGCCCCCGCCGGGGCCCTGCCGGACGCCGGCCCCTCCGGACGCCGCCCGCTGGTCGTCGCGAACGCCGTCGAGGCCCGCCAGCTCACCGGCGCCGCCGATGTCGCCGAGGCCGCCAGGGTCCTGGCCGAACGCGCCGAGGGCGCCGTGGTCACCCTCGGCGGCGAGGGTGCGCTGGTCGCCGTGGCCGGAACGTCCGCCCGACTGCCCGCCCCCGCCGTCCGGGTGGTCGACACCACCGGCGCCGGCGACGTCTTCTGCGGCGCCCTGGCCGCCACGCTCGCCCGCGGCGCCGCGCTGTCCGAGGCGGCCGCCACCGCCGTCGCCGCCGGGGCCTTCGCCGTCACCGGCCTCGGCGCCCGCGGCGCCCTGCCCCGCCCGACGGACCTCCGACCACGCGTCGGCGAGCACCGGGCCCCGCCCGCGCAGCGCCCGTCGGGGGCACCGGGCGGACCCGGCACCCCCGACGGGCGGGCGTCCGGCCCCGCTACGGGCGCCCCATGAACGCCGGGTAGTAGCCGCTGCTGATCCCCGAGACCCGAACGTTGGTCCCGGGCCGAGCGGCCTCGACGTACCTGTTGTCGCCCAGGTAGATCGCCACGTGCTGGATGCCCCGGGCGGTCCCGTCCGGCGCCCAGAACAGCAGGTCACCGCGGCGCAACTGGCTCGCCCCGATCGGCGTGGTCGCCGCGTACTGGTCGTTGGCCACGCGCGGCAGGTCGATCCCGCCGCGCCGGAAGGACTGCTGCACCAGGCCCGAGCAGTCGTAGCCGTCCGGCCCGTTGCCGGCCGTGCGGAACGGTACGCCCAGCTGGGCGAGGGCGAACTGCACGGCGGTCTCGACGTCCCGGTCCTCCGCGACCGAGTCGTTGTAGTGGCCCGAGCCCGCGGAGTCCGACGAGGAACCGCCGCCGGTGCGGTCCAGGTAGATGTCGTAGTGCGAGGTCCAACGCCACTCGCCCTTGCTGTTGCGGAACCAGTAGCGGGAGCCGTCCCAGCCCTGCCGGATCCCGCCGGAGAAGCCGCTCGTGGCCTTGGCGGCGGACGCGGAGCCACCCCCGGTGCGGGCCGCGTACACGCTGTAGTGCGAGGTCCAGCGCCACTGCCCCTGGCTGTTCTTGAACCAGTACCTGGAGCCGTCCCACCCGGCGTGCGCCGGGGCGGGCTCGGCGGCCGCGGGGCCGGCGCCGAGGCCGAGGCCGATCACGCCCGCCCCGGTCGCGACCACGGCCACCATGGCTATCCCCCGACGGAGTCGCGCGGTGCGGGACGGACGGGAGGTACGGACGGTGGCGGCGGGCTGCTGCCCGGTCGGTTCGCCGGCGGCCGCCGGCGCTCCGGTGTTGACGGTGGTCATCGTGCTGACTTCCTTCACTGCTGCGGATCGCTGCGGACTGCAGCGGATTGCTGTGACCGGCCAGGACTGGCCGTGCTTGTCGGCAGGGTCCCCGCCCGACACGCCGCGGTTTCCGGTCCTGTGACCGGAAGCCTCGGCGTGTCGTCCGGGGATTCGGTTCTGCCTGCGTGTCACGTTAGGCACGCGTCCGCTCACTGCGCGCAGTGGAGTGCGCCAATGGAAGGGTCACCGGTGGTGAGCACCGACGGCGCATCAGGGTGAACGGCCGTCATCCGAGGGGGCGTCCGGCGTCCCCCTCGTCAGCGGCCGCCGGCCTCCGCCAGCAGCTGCTTCTTCAGCACCTTTCCCAGCGCGTTCCTGGGCAGTTCGGGCACCAGGACGACCCGGCGCGGCCGCTTGTGCACCGAGAGCCGCTCCGCCACGAAGGCCGTCAGCTGGTCCCCCGTCACGGCGCCGTCCGGAATGACGTACGCGACGATCGCCTGTCCGAGGTCCTCGTCCGGCACGCCGACCACCGCCGCGTCGGCGACCGCCGGGTGGTCGCGCAGCGCGGCCTCCACCTCGCCGGCGCCGATCCGGTAGCCACCGCTCTTGATCAGGTCCACCGAGGCGCGGCCGACGATCCGGTGGAAGCCGTCCGCCCCGATCACCGCGACGTCACCGGTGCGGAACCAGCCGTCCGCCGTCCACGCCTCGGCGTCCGCGTCCGGCCGGTTGAGGTAACCGCTGAACAGCGTCGGGCCGCTGACCTGGAGTTCACCGACGGTCTCCCCGTCGCGGGGCACCGGCGCGCCGTCCTCGCCGACCAGCCGGGTGCGGACCCCGTCCACCGGCAGCCCGACGCTGCCGGGGCGCCGCTCGCCGTCCGCCCGGGTACTGACGGTGATCAGCGACTCGGTCATCCCGTACCGCTCGATCGGGGCGTGCCCGGTGAGCGCCGCCAGCTTCTCGAACACCGGGACGGGCAGCGGCGCGCTGCCGGAGACCAGCAGCCGGGCCGCGGCGAGCCGGGCCGCCGCGTCCGGATCCGCCGCCACCCGGGACCAGACGGTGGGCACGCCGAAGTACAGGCTGCCGCCGGCCGCCGCGTACCCCGCCGGGGTGGGCCGCCCGGTGTGCACCAGGCCGCTTCCGGTGCGCAGGGCGCCGAGCACGCCGAGCAGCAGCCCGTGCACGTGGAACAGCGGCAGGCCGTGCACGAGGGTGTCCTCTGCGGTCCACTGCCAGGCGGCGGCGAGGGCGTCCAGGTCGGCGGCGATCGCCTCGCGCCGGATCACCGCGCCCTTGGGCGCGCCGGTGGTGCCCGAGGTGTAGAGCACGAAGCCGGTCGACGCGGCGTCCGGCTCGGCGTAGGTGGTGGCGGAGCGCTGCTCGGGGTCGACCGGCAGCCCCGCCACCGAGGTGTCCTGCGGCAGCGTCTCCCCGACGGCGTGCGCGAGCAGCGCCGCACCGGAGTCCCGCAGGATGTGCTCGCGCTCCTTGGGTCCCGAGTCGGGCGGCAGCGGCACCACCGGGACGCCCGCCAGCAGGCCGCCGACCACGGCGGTGACGGTCTCGACGGTGGGCCGGGCGAGCACTGCGAGCGCCGGGGCACCGGCCACCCGGTCGGCGACGGCGGTCGCCGCGCCCAGCAGGTCCTCCCGGGAGAGTGCCCGGCCGTCGATCCGCAGCGCCTCCGCCCCGTCGCCGAAACCGCCCTGAAGTGCCGTCAGCAGTGCCATGCCACCGTCCTCGCCTCGTCCCACGCCACCGCGCCGCGCCCGTGCGCCACGCGCTCGACCCGCGCGTCCGCCTCCGCGTCACGCGCCGGCGCCGACTCTACGGGCCGCCGCCCGGCGCTCCGCGTTCCGGGGACGACGGGCGGGGCCGGCGCTCAGGCGCCGAGGGGGGCTGGGCCGAGGAGGGCGGCGTGCCGGGGGGTGCGCCGGAGAACGACGGAGGGCGTGGCACCGAGTACCACTCGGCGCCACGCCCTCCGCTGTCGTCCAGGGATCAGGCCTTGCGGGCCTTCACCTCGGCGGTGAGCTGCGGCAGCACCTGGAAGAGGTCGCCGACCACGCCGTAGTCGACCAGTTCGAAGATCGGGGCCTCGGGGTCCTTGTTGACGGCCACGATGGTCTTCGAGGTCTGCATGCCGGCCCGGTGCTGGATCGCGCCGGAGATGCCCGCCGCGATGTAGAGCTGCGGGGAGACCTGCTTGCCGGTCTGGCCGACCTGGCTGCTGTGCGGGTACCAGCCGGCGTCCACGGCGGCGCGCGAGGCGCCGACGGCCGCGCCCAGCGCGTCCGCGAGCTCCTCGACCACGCCGAAGCCCTCGGCGGCACCGACGCCGCGGCCGCCGGAGACCACGATGGCGGCCTCGGTCAGCTCCGGGCGGCCGGAGGACACGCGCGGGGTGCGCGAGGTCACCTTGGCGGCGTTGCCCGTGAACGCGACGGCGACGTTCTCCACCGCGCCGGCGGCCGGGGCGGCCTCCGGGGCGACGGCGTTCGGCTTGACGGTGATGACCGGCGCGCCCTTGCTCACCCGGGAGTCGACGGTGTACGAGGCGGCGAACACCGACTGGGTGGCGATCGGGCCCTGGTCGCCGGCGCGCAGGTCGACGGCGTCGGTGATGATGCCGGAGCCGATCCGCAGCGCGACGCGCGCGGCGACCTCCTTGCCCTCGCCGGAGGACGTCACCAGCACGG
>NZ_JBHXEM010000051.1:0-39611 GCF_042724755.1 Kitasatospora sp. NPDC127067
GTTTCCGTCGTCCCCGCCCGGTCCGGTCCTTGCGGATCTCGAAGTCCATCGCACCCCTTGAACTGGGGTGTTGCAACGATCCCTAGAACCCAAGCGTACCCGCCCGGGGCCGCGCCGCAGCCGCTGCCGGACCCTCAGATCTCGTCGTCCAGGCCCTGCTCGATGGCGTACCGGACCAGCTCCACCCGGTTGTGCAGCTGCAGCTTCCCGAGCGTGTTCTGCACGTGGTTCTGCACCGTCCGGTGGGACAGCACCAGCCGGTCGGCGATCTGCCGGTACGACAGCCCCTTGGCCACCAGCCGCAGCACCTCGGTCTCCCGGGCGGTCAGCCGCGGGGCGGCCGGCGCCGAGGCCGGGGCCGGCTCGGCGGCCAGCCGGCGGAACTCGCCGAGCACCAGGCCGGCCAGGCCCGGGGTGAACACCGCGTCGCCGACGGCCGTACGGCGCACCGCGTCCAGCAGCTCCTCCCGCCCGGCCGACTTCACCAGGTAGCCGGTCGCGCCGGACTTCACCGCCTCCAGCACGTCCTGGTGCTCACCGCTGGCCGACAGCACCAGCACCCGCACCGCCGGGTCGTGCGCGACCACCTGGCGGCACACCTCGGCACCGGGCAGGCCGGGCAGGTTGAGGTCCAGCACGACCACCTGCGGCGTGCAGGCGCGGGCCCGGCGCACGGCCTCCTCGCCGTCGCCGGCGGTGGCCACCACGTCCAGTCCGGCCTCGGCGAGGTCACGCGAGACGGCGTCCCGCCACATCGGGTGGTCGTCCACCACCATCACCCGCACCGGCCGGTCGGCGGTCGGCTGATCGGTCATCGGCTGGCTGGTCATTGAGTGGCCTTCCTCGGGACGCGCAGTTCGACCTCGACGCCCTCCCCGGGCGCCGAGTACAGCTCGGCCGTGCCGCCGAGGTCCAGCAGCCGGCCGCGGATGGACTGGGAGACGCCGAGCCGGCCCGCCTGCTCGGCCTCGCCCAGCCGGCCCGGGGCGTAGCCGGGCCCGTCGTCGCGGATGCCGACCGTGACGACCTCCGGCTCGTCCTCGACCAGGATCCAGGCCCGGGCCCGCTCCCCCGCGTGCTTGCGCACGTTGTCGACGGCCGCGCCGACGGCCGCCGCGAGCTCGCCCGCCGCCTGACCGGGCAGCAGCACCGGGGTGCCGGGGGCGGAGAGCGTGATCCGCTCGTCCGCGTACGGGCGCAGCAGCACGGTCAGGTCGCACGGCGCGTGCGGGTCCGGCGGCTCGGCGGCGTCGGACCGCGACGCGCGCCGCGCCGGCAGCGGACCGCCCGTCATCAGCGCCCGCAGCGCGCGCTCCTGCTCACCGGCCAGCCGGCCGAGCTCGGCGAAGTCCGCGCCGGAGGCCGTCCGCTCGCTCAGCTCCGCGCCGCGCCGCTGGACCAGGGCGAGCACCTGGAGCACGCCGTCGTGGATGTCGCGGGAGAGCCGCTCGCGCTCCCGGGTGGCCGCCTCGACCTGGAGCGCCCGGGTGAGGGTGGCCTCGCTGGCCCGGGCCAGCTCGATCACGTAGCCGATCGCGCAGCCGGCCACCATCAGCAGCACGATGTTGTGGATGTTGTCGCCGGTCGGCCCGCCGTGGCCGAGGATGTTGGCGACGCCGATCACCGAGCCCGAGGCCGCCGCCGGGCGCCAGCCGCCCTTCGCGGCGAAGCCCAGCACCGTGCCGGCCGCCCAGATGGTCGGCAGGGTGGGCGCGCCGTGGCTGATCCGGGCCGGGGAGTCGGTCATGCCGCTCATCACGATGCCGGTGACGGCGAGGGTGAGGTCGGCGCCCAGGACGTACCAGGTGCAGCGCTGCGGGTTGGCGAAGGCCCGGGTGCTGGCCAGGGTCCACAGGGTCAGCGCGCCGAGGAAGATCCAGCCGGCCACCGGGTGCAGGAAGTGCAGGTACGAGTTGAAGTACCGCAGCAGGGCGTAGCACAGGGCCAGCACCCGGAAGTAGGAGATCGCCTTCCACAGCGGGAGTTCGACGGACATGCCGCCGGCCGCCACCGTGCCTCCGACCGCGCCGGCTCTGCCCCCGTCGTCCGTCATCCGCCCCTCCCCTGGGCCCGTCCGGGCGGCCGAGCGGCCGTCCGGACGCCTACTCCGGCTTCTCCTGCTGCTTCTCCGAGGTGCCCGCCTCGGCGGCCTTCTCCGCTTCGGCGGCCTTCTCCGCCTTCTCGGCCTCGGCGGCCTCCGCCTTCTCCGCCTTGGCGGCGGCCCGGCGCTCGGCGTCGGCCTTCTTCTTGTCGTCCGCGATCTGCCGCTTGGCGGCGGTCGCGTAGATGTCCACGTACTCCTGGCCGGAGAGCCGCATGATCTCGTACATCACCTCGTCCGTCACCGAACGGAGGATGAAGCGGTCGTTCTCCATGCCGTGGTAGCGGGAGAAGTCCAGCGGGCGGCCGATCCGGATGCCGGGGCGGATGCCGAAGTTGGGGATCACCTGGCCGGGCGGCTGCACCTTCTCGGTGTCGATCATGGCGACCGGGATCACCGGGGCGCCGGTAGCCAGCGCGACGCGGGCCAGGCCGCCGACCTTGCCGCGGTACAGCTTGCCGTCGGGCGACCGGGTGCCCTCCGGGTAGACGCCGAACAGCTCGCCGCTGTCCAGCACCGCGATGGCGCTGCGGATCGCGGCCTCACCGGCGCCGCGCACGCCCGAGCGGTCCACCGGCAGCTGGCCGACGCCCTTGAAGAACGCGGCGGTCAGCCGGCCCTTGAGGCCCGGGGTGTTGAAGTACTCGGCCTTCGCGATGAAGGTGACCCGGCGCCTGATCAGGGCGGGGAAGAAGAACGAGTCCGAGAAGGACAGGTGGTTGCTCGCGATGATCGCCGCACCCTCGGTGGGGATGTTCTCCTCGCCCTCGATCCAGGGCCGGAAGAAGATCCGAAGCAGTGGCGCGACGATCATCTTCATCAGTCGGTAGAACAACCCGGGCCTCCTGTTATGCGGACCGGTCGATCCTAATGCCCCGCGGCCGTCCGCTGTGCCCGCCCCCGCCGTACGGACCGCGCCCGGCCCCTTCGCAGGGGGTGTACGACCCGGCGCGGAGCGTGGGACGATGCGATTTCGCAGCACTTCCCCCTCCAGCGTCCTCTCCCCCAGCGCCACCCGCCCGCGAAGGAGTCCGCCATGCCGTTGCTGCCCGGTGCCGAGCCGTACCGCCACACCGGCGGGCCGGTGGGAGTGCTGCTCTGCCACGGC
Organism: Kitasatospora sp. NPDC127067; assembly: GCF_042724755.1. Classification (NCBI taxonomy): domain Bacteria; kingdom Bacillati; phylum Actinomycetota; class Actinomycetes; order Kitasatosporales; family Streptomycetaceae; genus Kitasatospora; species Kitasatospora sp. NPDC127067. Next base: position 3,210 of record NZ_JBHXEM010000051.1, read on the forward strand.
TTCACCGGGTCGCCGCAGTCGCTGCGGCCGTGGGCCGACGAACTGGCTGCGGCCGGCTTCACCGTCTCGCTGCCGCTGCTGCCCGGGCACGGCACCCGCTGGCAGGACATGCAGCTCACCCGCTGGGAGGACTGGTACGCGGAGGTCGAGCGCGAGCTGCTGGCGCTCGCCGACGAGTGCGAGCAGGTCTTCGTCTGCGCCCTGTCGATGGGCGGCGCGCTGGCGCTGCGGCTCGCCGCGCTGCACGGGCCGACGGTCTCCGGGCTGGTGCTGGTCAACCCGTCGGTGCGCTCGGACACCCCCGCGAGCGTGCTGCTGCCGGTGCTGCGCCACCTGCTGCCCAGCCTGCCCGGGGTCGCCAACGACATCGCCCGGGCCGGTGCGGTCGAGGTCGGCTACGACCGCACCCCGCTGCACGCCGCCTGGTCGCTGAGCCGGCTGTGGCGGGAGGTCCAGCGGCTGCTGCCGGAGGTGACCCAGCCGGTGCTGCTCTTCCACAGCCCGCAGGACCACGTCGTCTCGCCGGCCAACTCGGAACTGGTACTGGCCCGGATATCCTCGACGGACGTGACGGAGCGGCTGTGCCAGCGCAGTTTCCACGTCGCGACGCTGGACCACGACGCGGCGGAAATATTCGCGGCCGGCCAGGACTTCATCCAACGGCTGGCCCCCGCGCACGCGGCGGGCGTCACCCGGGTCGAATCCGACGATCACCATGGCTGAAGGGCCGGAAGTGCACGAGAGCAGCACGGCGGGCGGCGGGGACGAGACTCCCCGCGAGGACGGCGCGACCAAGGACGGCGGGACGGACGCCGCCACCCCGGGCGGTGCGCCGACGGACCGTACCGGCCCGGAGGGCACGGCGACGCCCCCGCCCGGCCGGGACGCCGCCGCAGGCTCCGCGGGAGAGGCCGCGGGCGACACCGCCGAACGCCGTCCGCGCCGGGCGCCCGAGCGCAGCCAGGCCGAGCAGGACGCGATCTTCGCCGCCCTGGTGGCACAGTTCGACGACCCGGTCGACCTCAACAACCCGAACTGGCCCGAGGTCGAGAACCTCCGGGCGCAGAACGACCTCAAGGGCGGCTACAAGGAAGGCGGCGCCGGCGGCCGCGGCGACCAGGACGACCTGGCCGACCTCGCCCCGCAGCCCCGCCCCCGCTCCGGCCGACCGGTGATGCCGGCGGGCGGCGCGGGCCCGCGCGACTTCGAACTGGCCGAGGAGACCGACGAGGGGCACTTCGTCCCGCCGGAGCCCCCGCCGCTGCCGGCCGCCGACGTGACCGCCAAGTTCGCCTGGCTGGCGGTGCTCGGCGGCCCGGCGCTGCTGCTGGTCGACGCGGTGGTCTGGCGGGAGATCTCCGGCTGGCCCGCCTGGGTCGGGATCACCGCTTTCCTCGGCGGCTTCGTGACCCTGGTCGCGCGGATGAAGGACCGCGACGAGGACGAGCCGGAGGACCCGGACCACGGCGCGGTCGTCTAGCCGACCTGCCGACCACCCGGCCGGCCGCCCGGCCGGCTCGTCGGCAGTTCGAGGACGGCGAGCACCGGCAGGTGGTCGGTCGCGGCCCGCAGGTCGGCCTCGGTGACGCCGGGCAGCCCGTGCGGCACCCCGCAACCGAGGACGGTGATCCCGGGTGTGGCGAAGACGGCGTCGATCCGCTGGTAGGGGCGCTCCGGCACGGAGGTGAACTCGCCTCCCCAGGGCGCGGTCGGGTACCCGTCCTGGAGCCGCGAGGCCAGAAGCCGCCAGCCCGGCCCGTCCGGGTGCTCGTTGAAGTCCCCTGCCACGACGCCGAGTTCGGCGATTGCGAGCTGGTCGAGGAGCAGCTCGAACTGCCCGTACCGCTCCTCCTGGTCCAGGCTGAGGTGGCAGCTGGTGACGCTGAACGGCTCCGTGCCGGGCAGCCGCAGCAGCGCGCCGGCGAAGCCCCGGGCGTGCAGGCCGCGGGTCTTGGGCAGCAGCCGGTCGTGCACCTCCAGCAGTTCCACCGCGCCGGGCCGGCCGAGCAGCAGCGGGCCGGCGGCGGTGCGGCCGCCGCCGGCCAGCACGGCCGTGCCGGTGCTCCGGGCCAGCCAGGCGGCCTGGCCCTCGGGCCGCCAGTAGCGCGGGGACTCCTGGACGCAGACCACGTCCGGCTCGCAGGCCCGGATCACCCGGGCCAGCGCCCGCCGGTCGTCGCGCAGCGAGCGGATGTTGTAGCTGAGCAGCCGCAGCCGGCCGGGGCCGGGCGGCGGCAGCGGTTCGGCCCGCGCGGCGGTCCCGGTCATGGCGGTGGTCGTGGTCGCGGCGCTCATGGTCCTCCCCTGGGCGGTCACCGGATCGATCCGACCGTACGCGGCCGGGCCGGGACGTGCGACGGCGGCGGTGCGTCCGGGATCGGTCGGGGCCCGGTCGCACCGCCGCCGGCGGGCTCGGAGGGGGTCAGGCGGTGCGGGCGAGGTCCGCCGCGCCGACGATGCCGGCGGCGGAGCCCATCGAGGCCAGCACGACCTCGGCGCGCGGGCGGTGCACCCCGCCGGTCAGGTAGTGCTCGAACGCCTTGGCGACCGGGTCGAGCAGCAGCCGGCCGGAGTCGGAGACGCCGCCGCCGAGCACGAAGACGCCCGGGTCGAACAGTGCGGCGAGGTCGGCCATGCCGCGGCCCAGCCAGTCGGCCAGTTCGGCGTAGCACTCCAGGGCGAGCGGGTCGCCCTCCTCCGCGGCCTGGGTGATGTGGATGCCGCGGATGGTCTCGGCCACGCCGTCGTTGAGTTCCAGCATCCGGTGGCCGCGCTGCGGGTCGGCGGCCGCCTTCTCCCGGCCGTAGCGGCGCAGCGCGCGCCCGGAGCCGTACTGCTCCCAGCAGCCCTTGCCGCCGCAGCCGCAGAGCAGGCCGTCGGGGACCATGTTGAGGTGGCCGATCTCGCCGGCCACGCCGAAGCGGCCGCGGTGCAGCCGGTTGTCCAGGACGATGCCGCCGCCGATGCCGGTGCCGACGGTGATCAGCAGCATGTCGCGGTGGTCGGCGGCCGCGCCGAAGCGGAACTCGGCCCAGGCCGCGCAGTTGGCGTCGTTCTCGACGACGGTGGACAGGCCGGTGAGCTCCTCGATCCGGCCGCGCAGCGGCTCGTTCTCCCAGTCGATGTTGGGAGCGAAGATCACGGTCGAGCGGTTGCTGTCGACGAACCCGGGGGCGCCGACGCCCACCGCCGTGACACCGGGGTGCTCCTCCTTGAGCTCGCGCACGGCCTGCGCGATGGCGTCGACCGCCCACTGCGGGTCGGCCGGGGTGGGCACCCTGGTCCGGGCCAGGATGGCGCCCGCCTCGTCGACCACGCCTGCCGCGATCTTGGTCCCGCCGACATCGACGCCGATGGTCAGAGCCATGTGTCCCTCAGCTATTCACTCGTTCCGCTGGACGGAACGCTACCGCCCAACCCGGCCCCCGTACACAGCCTCGCATACATTATCCGAAGACAATCCTGGGACAGCCTGGCCGCGACGCTTCAAAAGTCGTATCTAATCTCCTTCTTCGTGACGTACGAGAGCAACGCGATCACCCTCCGAAAGCCACGGTTTCACTGCTTGACGGACGACCCGTCAGCCTCGTCAACATCGCGGCCGAGGTCGCCGTCGAGGTCGAGGTCGATCTTCTCGGTCGGCGCGCCCTGCCCGGCGGTCCAGCGGCTCTCGTGCCCGGCCACGGCGGCGCGGTAGGCGGCCAGCAGCTCGGCGCCCGCGGCGGCGAGCCCGGTGCCGGCCGCGGCGAGGTGGGAGTAGACCTCCGGCTGCTGGGTGCGCAGCCGGTCGGCCAGCCCGGACAGGGTGATCAGGGTGGTGGCGCTCGCCTCCTGGGCCTTGTCGCCGAGCGCACCGGCGAACCGGCGCACCTCGTCCACCAGCGGGCCCAGCTCCGGCCCGAACGGGTGCCCCTGGCCGCCCTGCTCGCCGTCCTGCTCGCCGTCCGGCCGGCCTCCGGGCTCGGTGCGGTCGTCGGTGCTGGTCATCGCGGGCGCCTCCTCAGCCGTGGCCGCACCCCGCGGCCCCTTGGGCCCGACGCTACCCGACCGGCCGGGCGGCCCGAAAAGCCGCCGGACCCCCGCCGGACTCCCGCCGAAGCGCCGCTGAAGCGCCGCCGAACCCCCGTCAGCCCCGGGGCCAGAGCGCCGGGTCGGGCGCGAACCGCACCGAGAGCACCCCGTCGTGCAGCCCCGCCCCGGCCACCGTGCAGCGGCGCAGCGCGGACGGGAGGGTGAGCACCCGGCGGTGGGTGCCGATTCCGACCACCAGTTCGTCACCCCGGCGGACCAGGTCCAGTTCGGAGCGGTCGGCGCCGGGCAGGTCGAGGTGCCAGACCAGCAGGCCCTCCTCGGCGAGCCGGTCCTCGACCGGCCAGGGCCCGGGGGCGAGCCGCTCGGGCCCGTCCCCGTCCCCGTAGAGCCGGTCGGCGACGGCTTCCAGGGTGGCGTCGGCCAGGCCGGTGACCAGCACCGGGGCGTCGGTCTCGGCGGCGAGCGCGGTCAACTCCTCCTGCCGGCGGCGGGCCAGGGCGGCCAGCCAGGGGTCGGGCGAGGAGACGGCGGCCCCGGGCAACGTGCCGTGCACCACCACGGCGTCCGGCCGGTGCCCGTGCAACGCGAGTCCGGCCCGGATCCGGCGCAGCTCGCGGTACGGGTGGCCGTCGGCCGGGACGACCAGCCGGACGCTGGTGCCGGGGCCGGTGATCGCGGCGCGGGACTCGGCGAGCGCCGCGACGGCCTTGGTGCGCCCCTCGTACAGCCAGTCGGCGGGCATCGGGACACCGGCCAGCCCGGCCAGCAGCGGGCGCAGCGCCCGGGCGGCCTGCCGCTGCTCGGGGACGAGCCGGTCCAGGTAGCGGGCGAGCTGTTCGGGCAGGGCGAGGGTGGCGATCAGCTCGGCGGGCGGCGGGGCGAGCACGACCAGGACGTCCTGGTCGGCGGCGGGCAGGGCGCGCAGCAGGGCGAGCCGGGCGATGCCGGGGAGGGCGGTGAGCTCCTCGGGGTCGAGCTGTTCGGCGCCGAGCAGGTCGAGGGCGGGCTTGAGCCGGCTGGTGAGCTCGCCGACGGCGTAGCGGAAGGCGGCCTGCTCGTCGATCCGGGAGACGGTCAGGCCCGGTGCGTGGAGGAGCGGTTCGGGCTCCAGCCGGGTGCCGAGGGCGGAGTCCAGGGCGCGGTGCGGGTCGTCGGCGGCCAGCAGCCAGGTGCGGTGGCCGCGCCGGGCGGCGTGCAGGGCGGTGGCGGCGGCCACCGTGGGAGCCCCCGAGTCACCGCTGATCAGGATGGTGCGTGTCGCCGTCATGCCGTCCGGCCCCCCGTTCGGTCGTGTCAGCCTTCGACGCGCTTCTTCAGACCGGCCAGGGCGCGGTCGATGATGACCTTCTCGGCCTTGCGCTTGATCATGCCGAGCATCGGGATCTTGACGTCCACGGCGAGCTGGTACGTCACCTCGGTGCGGCCGCCGGCCAGCGGGGCGAGGGTGTAGGAGCCGTCCAGCGAGCGGAGCATCTGGCTGCGAACGAGGGTCCAGGAGACCTCGCGGTCGCCGTCCCAGGTGTAGGCGAGGACGTGCTCGTCGCGGATGGCGCCGGCGTCGAGCAGCAGCCGGACCTCGGCGGCGCGGCCGTCCTCGCCGGCCTTGAGGACCTCGATCTCCTTGACCTCCCCGGTCCAGGCCGGGTAGGCGGCGAAGTCGGCGATCACGGCCATGACCGTGGCCGGGGTCGCGTCGATGGTGATGCTCGACCTGGTGTGCTCCGCCATTGGAATGGCCCTCCGCCTCGTCCCTCTGCCTGCCGGTCCGGCCGGGGCGCGCTCGGCCCGGTCCGCCCGGAGCAGGCTATCGCGCCCGGCGGGCGGCGCGGCGGCGCGGGCCGTGCCCGGCGGGCGGCCGTGGTGCGGGCGGCCGCCGGGCGGCAGGGCATGTTACCGGCCGGTCGCCCTGCTCTGTCGTAGGGTGCCATTCGAACGACCCGGTCACGGCCTGGTCCGACCCGGCCGGGTGTGACACTTCGAACACCGGAGCCGACCCCTCTGGTCGAAGCTGCCTACCGGGCAGTAACGTCCTGCCGTCCCGCAGCGTCGCGTACGAGGAGCAGTCTTGCTCGACTTCAGCCTTCCGGCCCTCTACCAGGTACCGAGCAACGGCAACCTCGCCGACCCGGTGCACCGGAACGCCGAGATGCACCCGGATCTCGCCGTGCTCAGCCGGAAGGTGGACGGCCAGTGGCAGGAGTTGACGTCGGTCCAGTTCCTGGCCGAGGTTCACGCCACCGCCAAGGGCCTGATCGCCGCCGGTGTCGAGGCGGGTGACCGGGTCGCCATCATGTCCCGTACCCGGTACGAGTGGACGCTGCTGGACTTCGCGATCTGGACGGCCGGCGCGATCACCGTGCCGGTGTACGAGACCTCCTCCGCCGAGCAGGTCGAGTGGATCCTCGGCGACTCCGGCGCGGTCGCCGTGATCACCGAGACCGACCAGCACGTCCGGGTGGTCGGCACGGTCCGCGAGCGGCTGCCGGAGCTGAAGCACACCTGGCAGATCGAGGGCGGGGCGATCGCCGCCCTGGCCGAGGCCGGACAGGACGTCCCGGACGCGACGATCGAGGAGCGCCGCCGGATCGCCGGCCCCGACGACATCGCCACCATCGTCTACACCTCGGGCACCACCGGCCGCCCGAAGGGCTGTCAGCTGACCCACGGCAACTTCCTGGCCGAGTGCGGCAACGTCGTCGAGCGCCTGGCCCCGATGTTCAACACCGGCGAGAGTTCGGTCCTGCTCTTCCTGCCGCTGGCCCACGTCTTCGCCCGGCTCGTCGAGATCGCCCCGGCGATGGCCCCGATCAAGCTCGGCCACGTCTCCGACATCCGGGACGTCACCGCCGAGCTGGCCTCCTTCAAGCCGACCCTGATCCTGGGCGTGCCCAGAGTGTTCGAGAAGGTCTACAACACCGCCCGCTCCAAGGCCCAGGCCGACGGCAAGGGCAAGATCTTCGACAAGGCCTCCGACACCGCGATCGCCTACAGCCGGGCGCTGGACGCGGGTGGCCCCGGCCTGGTGCTGCGGCTCAAGCACGCGGTCTTCGACAAGCTGGTCTACGGCAAGCTGCGCGCCGCCCTCGGCGGCCGGGCCAGCTACGCCATCTCGGGCGGCGCCCCGCTCGGCGAGCGCCTGGGCCACTTCTACCGGGGCATCGGCTTCACCGTCCTGGAGGGCTACGGCCTGACGGAGACCTGCGCGGCCACCGCCTTCAACCCGTGGGACAAGCAGAAGATCGGTACGGTCGGCCAGCCGGTGCCCGGCTCCTCCGTGCGGATCGCCGAGGACGGCGAGGTCTTCTTCAAGGGCCCGCACGTCTTCACCGGCTACTGGAACAACCCGAAGGCCACCGCCGACACCCTCAAGGACGGCTGGATCGCCACCGGCGACCTCGGCTCGCTGGACTCCGACGGCTACCTGACCATCACCGGCCGCAAGAAGGAGATCATCGTCACGGCCGGCGGCAAGAACGTCGCCCCCGCCGTGATCGAGGACCGGATCCGGGCCCACGCCCTGGTCGGCGAGGTCATGGTGGTCGGCGACCGCAAGCCCTTCATCGCCTGCCTGATCACCGTCGACCCGGACTTCTTCCCGAAGTGGAAGGAGCTCAACGGCAAGCCCGCCGGCGCCACCGTCGCCGACCTCGCCGACGACCCGGACCTGCTGGCCGCCCTCCAGAGCGCGGTGGACGACGGCAACGCCGCCGTCTCGCACGCCGAGGCGGTCAAGAAGTTCCGGCTGCTGGACACCGAGTTCTCCGAGGAGAGCGGCCACCTGACGCCCTCGCTCAAGCTCAAGCGCAACGTCGTGCTGAAGGACTACGCGGCCGACATCGAGGCGCTCTACCGGAAGTAGCCGCCGGAAGCGGCCGCCCGACGCGGCCCGACCGCCGGCGCCGGACGGGCCCCGCCGCTCCAGGAAAGTGGCGGGGCCCGTCGGCGTCACCCGGCCAGCAGCGAGGTCAGCCGCCCGGCCAGCAGGTCCCAGCGCCAGGAGCGCTCCACCCAGCGCCGCCCGGCCTCGCCCATCCGCCGCCGCAGCTCCTCGTCGCGCAGCAGCCGCACGATCCGCTCGGCCGCCGCCGGGGCCGAGCCGCCGGGCACCACGTACCCGGTCTCGCCCTCCAGCACCGCGTCCGGTGCGCCGCCGGAGTCCCCCGCGACCACCGGCAGGCCGGTCGCCGAGGCCTCCAGGTAGACGATGCCCAGGCCCTCGACGTCCAGCCCCCCGCGCCGGGTGCGGCACGGCATCGCGAAGACGTCCCCGGCCCCGTAGTGGGCGGGCAGCTCCTCCCACGGCACCGAGCCGGTGAACCGCACCGAGTCCCGCACGCCCGTGGCGTCGGCGAGCTTCTCCAGGTCCGCCCGGTACGGGCCGCCGCCGACGATCAGCAGCACCGCGTCCGGCACGTCGGCGAGGATCTGCGGCATCGCCTCGATCAGGGTGTCCTGGCCCTTGCGCGGCACCAGCCGGGAGACGCAGACCACCACCGGCCGGTCCGCCAGCCCGAGCCGGCGGCGCACCTCGGCGCCCCCGGAGCCCGGGTGGAAGGTCGTCTCGTCCACGCCCGGCGGCAGCTGGACCATCCGGGCCGCCGCCTGCGGCCCGACCGCGGCGGCGATCCGGGAGCGGGTGTACTCGCCCAGGTAGGTCAGCACGTCGGTGCCGGCGCCGATCCGGCGCAGCAGCTGCCGGGAGACCGGCAGCTGGGCCCAGGCGGCCTCGTGGCCGTGGGTCATGCCGAGCAGCCGCCCGGCCCCGGCCCGGCGCAGCGTGGGCGCCATCAGCCCGAGCGGCGCGGCGGCGCCGAACCAGACCGAGTCGCACTTCTCCGCGCGCAGGATCTCGGCGGCCCGCCGGGTGACCCGCGGTGTGGGAACCATCACCTTCGTCCGGTCCCGGATCACCGGGAACGGCTGCTCGGCGTCGAAGCGGGCCACCTCGCTGCCGTCCCGCCAGGTCGAGGCGTACACCACGACACTGCCTGCGGGCTGACGGACGGCCATGTTGTGCACGAAGGCCTGGATGCCACCGGGGCGCGGCGGGAAGTCATTGGTGACGATCAAGGTTCTGTGCATCAGGCCACGGCTCGCTCGGTCGGGGGGTGCGCGGTGTACCGCTGGGTGATCCGTACGATAGGTCAACACCATGACCCGCCGGGAACGGAACCGCGCACGGCAACCGTTTGACCCCCGGGTCAGTCCTAGTACCTAGGCCGCAGTGCGACGCGGCCCGGGCGTCCGTCTCCACGACGCCTCCGGTGGGGACGTCCGAGACGAACGAGGGAGCGCAGTGGAATTGGCCCCGGCCACCGAGCCCGGTTCTTCACGCGGCCGCCTCGGCCGCCCGCTCGGGGCGCTCGCCGCGCTCGGCGCCACCTGGATCGCCACCCGCGCGCTGCTGGTGCTGCTGGCGACGGGCGTGCTGAAGGCGCCCGGCGGCGACGTCACGGCGGACGTCTGGATGATCTACCACGCCTGGTACGGCGTGCTCCAGACCGGCACCTTCCCCTTCGACGACGTCACCTGGCAGTACCCGCCGGGCGCCGCCCTGGTGATCCTGCTGCCGGGCCTGCTGCCCTGGTCGTACCTGGTCTCGTTCTGGGTGATCTGCGGGATCGCCGACGCCGCCGCGGCCGCGCTGCTGGTGCGCACCGGCCTGCGCCGGGGCCGGGCGCTGACCGGCGCCTGGATGTGGGTGGTGGGCGTCCCGCTGCTCGGCCCGATGATCTACAACCGCTTCGACGTCATCGTCACCGCGGTCGCCCTGGCCGGCCTGCTGGCGCTGATCCGCCGCCCGGCGGTCGGCGGGCTGCTGCTGGGCCTGGGCGGCATCGTCAAGATCTGGCCGCTGCTCGGCCTGATCGGCACCCCCTCCGGCCGCCGCACCCGCCGTTCCTGGACACTGGCCGGCGCCACCGCCGTCTCGATCGGCTTCCTGCTGGCCGCCGGGATGAACGGCGCCTTCGACTTCCTGGCCTTCCAGAAGGACCGCGGCATCGAGGTCGAGTCGCTCGGCGCGCTGCCGCTGCACTTCGCCCGGCTCGCCGGCGGCTGGGACGGCCGGGTCACGATGAACTACGGCTCCCCCGAGATGCTCGGGCCGTGGGTGAGCGTGATCAGCAAGGTGATGATGGCCGGCACCGTGCTGGGCTTCGCCTGGCTGCTGCTGTGGCGCTACACCTCCAAGCGCCGCAGCGCGGCCACCATGTACGACGCGGCGCTGTGCGCGCTGCTGATCTTCGTGGTGACCAGCCGGGTGATCAGCCCGCAGTACCTGGTCTGGCTGGTCGGCGTCGCGGCGGTCTGCCTGACCGTGCGCAACAGCAGCCAGCGGCCGGTGGCGGTGCTGATCCTGCTCGCCTGCCCGCTGACCCTGGTCGAGTTCCCGACCATGTTCACCCAGGTGCTGGCCAGCGACCCGGTGGCGGTCACCGTGCTGGCCGCGCGCAACCTGCTGCTGCTGGCCGCGGCCGTGCTCTCCTGCGTCCGGCTCTGGCGCTCGACCCGCGGGGAGGCGCCGCTGCCGCCGACCGTGGTGCTGGACCGCGAGCCCGCCGCGCTGCCGTCCGCCGGCTACCCGGTGCGCCCGGGCATCGCCTACGAGCAGGACCTGCTGGACGGCATCGACCACCCGGGCGCCCCGGCCGAGCAGCGCCGCTGATCAGCCCCTCAGCTCCGCCATCCGCGCCAGCCACTGCCGGGTGAACTCCTCCAGCCCGACGCCCAGCTCGCGGCGCATCAGCCGGTCGGTGCGGCGCTCCCGGTCCTCGCCCTGCCCGTCGGCCGCGCCGATCGCGCGGTAGAAGGCGACCAGCCGCTGCGGCCCGTGGGTGCGGGCGATCAGCTCGCAGGCCAGCCAGGACTGCTCGTAGGCCTGGGCGATGCCGGTGGCCCCGGCGGCGAAGTCCCGGTCGGCGGGCAGCGCGGTGGGCGTCCTCCCGGCGGCGACGTCCCGGGCCAGCTCGGGGGCGACCTGCTGCGGGCTGCGGCCCGAGTCGCGGTACGCCGTCCAGTCGGCGACGCCCTCGGAGAGCCACAGCGGGGTCCAGGCCCGGGTGTCGGCCCTGGTCGCGACGTGGGTGGCCTCGTGGGTGATCACCACCTGGCGGCCGAAGTCGCTGAGCCGGCCGTACACCTCCGGGTTGACCAGCACCCGGTCCGCCGGGGTGTGCCACGGTGCGCCCGGGGCGGCCACGGTGACCGCCGCCATGCCCGTCCAGCCGTCCGGGTCGCCCTCCAGCAGCCGGGCGAACTGCTCCTCGGTGGCGGGCCGCTCCAGCAGCAGCCGCTCCGGCCAGGCGCCGCCCCAGACCTCGGTGACGGCGGGCACCGCCCGGTCCCCCACCGCGGCCAGCTCGGCCGGGTCGGGCCCGGCGGCCGGCCCGACCACCAGGCAGTTCGCTCCCGGAGCCGACCGGAGCGGCCCGAAGTCCCACGGCGCGGGCGGGCCGCCCGCGCTCTCCTCGCGCTCGACCCGCCAGCCGTCGCCGGCCCGGACCAGCTCGATCCGGCGCGGGTACACCACCGGGTACTCGTCGTACCCGGCGATCCGCACCGCCAGTTCGGCGGCGGCGGTCAGCCGCTCCGGCCCGCCGGAGGCGGCGAGCACCAGGTTGCGGTACCCCGCCCCGGCCACCGGCAGCCCGGCCCACGGCGGCGCCGAACGCGCCCGCTCCGCCAGCGCGGCGGCCACCTCGGCGTGCCGGTCCGCCGAGCGGGCCGCGGGCGCCGCCGGGGCGGCGGGAGGCAGCGACAGCTGGGCCAGCCCACCGGCCGCGAGCAGCAGCGCGCCCCGCCGGGACAGCGTCCGGCGGGGGCGGGAGCCGGATATACCGGCGGGGCCAGTGGGGTCGGCGGGGCCGGACGGCGGGGCGTTCAGAGCCGGACCACCCCGGAGACCGGCATGGCGGTGACGCTCTCGTAGCGGACCTTGGCTCCCGGGCGGGGGGCGTGCACGATCACGCCGCCGCCGGCGTACATGCCGACGTGGTGCATGTCCCGGTAGAAGATCACCAGGTCTCCCGGTCGCGCTTCGGACAGGCTGACCCGCTGCCCGGCGTACGCCTGGGCCTGCGAGGTGCGCGGCAGGGTCACTCCGGCCTGCCGCCAGCTGTAGTACATCAGACCGGAGCAGTCGAACGCGTACGGGCCGGTGGCCCCGTAGACGTACGGGGAGCCGATCATCCGCACCGCGGCGGCCAGCGCGGCGGCCCCGCGCTCGGAGGCGGGCGGGGCGGTGCCGAGGTCCAGCCGGTCGGTGCCCCGGGTGGCGCGCTGCTCGGCGTCCCGGGCGTCCTGGACCGTCAGCCGGGCCCGCTCGGCGGCGCCCAGACCGTTCAGCAGCTTCTGCGCCCTGGCCAGCCGCTGCTGGATCTGCTGCTTGCTGTCGGCGAGCGAGCGGCGGGTCCGGTCCAGCTCGTCGAGCTTGCCGGCCGCCTCGGTCCGGCGCTGGTCGAGCCGGCGCTGCTGGGCGACCAGCTCGTGCAGGGTCTCCTGCTGGCGCGCGGCGGCCTGGCCCAGGGCGCGGGCGCGGGACAGGTAGCCCTCCGGGTCGGGCGAGAGGATGAGCTGGGCGGTCTGGGTCATCCCGCCGCCGCGGTACTCGGCCCCGGCCACCGTCGCGAGGTCGCCCCGCAGCCCGTTGAGCTGGTCCTGGGCCACGGCGATCTCGCCCTGGAGGATCGTGGTCTCGCCCTGGAGCCGCCGCTGGGCCTCCTGCGCCGCGTTGGCCTTCTCGGACGCCTGCTCGGCCTCGTCGTACAGCTGTTCCACCTGCGTCTTGACGTCCTGGCGGTCGCCCGGGTCGGGGCTGCCGGGGGCGGCCTGGGCGCTGCCTCCGGCGGCCACACCCAGGGCGGTGGCGGCGGCCGCGGTCAGCACCAGCGCCCGGGCGAGCAGTTGGGAACGGCGGTGCACGGGCATGGCGGCAGCGGCTCCAATCCTGCGGCGCGGCTCCCGCCGCCGCACCAGGACGGGCGGCCGTCGAGCGGGAGTCCGGTGGCAGACGTTAGCGAGTCAGGGCAAGCGAGTCCAAACCCCTGCCAACCCGAATATTCAGGCTGTTGTCGGACATTTGATCGGCCCTCGGGAAAAGCCGCAGGAAAAACCGCAGGCCCGGCCTCCCCTGGGGGAGGCCGGGCCTGGAAGCGTCCGGGCGGTGATCAGACCCGCACGATGGAGGCCAGCGGCATGTTGGTGACGGCCTCGTAGCGCACCGACGCGCCCGGCTTGGGCGCGTGCAGCACCTGGCCGTTGCCCGCGTAGATGCCGACGTGGTGGGCGTCGGTGTAGAAGATCAGCAGGTCGCCGGGCTGGGCCTGGGAGATGTCCGAGCCGATCCGGGTGCCGGCCGAGGCCTGCGCCTGCGAGGTGCGCGGCAGCGACACGCCCGCCTGGTTGAACGCCCAGACCATCAGGCCGGAGCAGTCGAAGGAGCCCGGGCCGGTGGCGCCCCAGACGTACGGGCTGCCGATCTTGGAGGCGGCGGCCGAGAGCGCGGCGGCACCGCGCGAGCTGCCCGGGGCCACCTTCACCGGGGAGGAGGCGGTCGAGCCGGCCGAGGCGGTCGAGCCGGCCGCGAGGTCGCCGCGGCTGTTGTCGCGGGAGGCGCGGTCGGCCTGCTGCTGCTGGGCCTGCGCGGCGTCGGCCTTGGCCTTGGCGTCGGCCGCGGCCTTCTCCTCGGCCTGGCGCAGCGCCTGGCGCTCCTGCTCGGTCAGCGTGTTGAGCAGGTCCTGGGCCGCCTTCAGCTTGCCCTGGACCTCCTCCTTGGAGGCCTTCAGCTGCTGGGTGGTCGACTCCAGCTCGGCGAGCTTGCCCTGGGCCTCGTTGCGGTCCTGGTCGAGCTTGCGCTGCTGCTCCTGGAGCTCCTTCAGCTGACCCTTCTGGGTGCTGCCGGCCTGGTTCAGCGCGTCGGCCTGGCTGAGGAAGGTGTCCGGGCTGGAGGAGAACATCAGCTGGACGGTCGGGGATATGCCCCCGTTGCGGTACTGCTCGCCGGCGATCTCGGCCAGGCCGCCCTGGAGCTCGGTGACCTGGGCCTGCTGACGGGCCACCTGGTCCTGCATGCCGGAGACCTGCTTCTCCAGCTCCTGCTGCTTGGCCTGGGCCGCGTTGTAGTTCTCGGTCGCGATCTCGGCCTGCTCGTTGAGCTGGTCGACCTGCCCCTTGACCTGTTCCTTGGTCGGCTGCGGGTCGGCGTGGGCGCCTTGCGCGGAGAGGACGACGGCTGCCGCGGCGACACCGGTCAGGATCGAGACCCGGGCGCGGCCTGCGGGCTTGGGACGACGATGGGACGCCACGAAGGCGGACTCCTTCTTCCTACGTCCGCCTACCGGGTGAGCTGACGGGTTCGGGCCGGAAGCATGCCCTACGACGCCTCACGGCCGTTCCATCGGCCGACCTGGCGTCGATTCACCCCGGAGGAACGTGGTTCCCCGGCTCCGCTCCGCAGCGCCCCCAAACCACTGGGCTCCCCTGTCGGGCAGTCGCTTCGACCTGCCCCGCTGCCTCACGAACTCGACGGTAACCACCGCCGCCACCCTGGCTGGGCGATCGACAGTGCGGTGGTTCAGGGCACGACCCTAGTAACTGAACCGTGATCCGTTCAAATCCTTGTCAGAAAAAAGACCGAAGATTTCCCAAGTTCTTCTGTGAAAATGACCGATGGTGACCACTGGCACACAGAAGGCTGATCAGTTCTCAGCATGTGGCCGCGAAGGGGCGGAAAGCCGAACGCCACCCCCGCACGAGGGGTGGCGCTTTTCACAGCCCCCGGAAGGGCCTCGCGGGCGTGTCGGGCCGTCAGACCCGGCGGATGGTGTTGATCGACATCGCGTCGGCCTTCATCACCTTCACCACGTCACCGGTGTGCGGCGCGTGGACCACCATGCCGTTGCCGATGTACATCCCGACGTGGTGCATGTCGTTGCCGTAGACCACCAGGTCGCCCGGCTGGGCCTGGTCCAGCGAGGGCACCCGGGTGCCGTAGTGGCCCTGCTCCTGCGAGGTGCGCGGCAGCGAGACGCCCGCCTGCCCGTACGCCCAGACCATCAGGCCCGAGCAGTCGAAGGTGGTCGAGCCGGTGGCGCCCCACACGTACGGCGAGCCCTGCTTGCTCATCGCCTTGGCCATCGCCACGGCCGCGTAGCCGCTGGCCGGCGGCAGGCTGCTGAGGTCGACCCGGTCGCTGCCGCGCGAGGCGCGGTCGTCCTGCGCCTGCTGGGCCTTCAGCGCGGCGCGGTCGGTGGCGCTCAGCGAGTTCAGCAGGTCCTGGGCGGCCTTCAGCTTGGTGTTGACGTCCGCCTTGGCCTGGTTCAGGTCCTTGGTGGTGGTGTCCAGCGAGGCGAGCACGGCGGAGGCCTCGACCTTCTCCTGGTCCAGCCGGCGCTGCTGGTCCAGCAGCCCCTTGAGCGCCTCGGCCTGACTGCTGCTGGCCTGCTGAACGGTGGAGGCCTTCTCCAGGTAGCCGGACGGGTCGGAGGTGAGCATCAGCTGGACGGACGGGTCGATGCCGCCGGTGCGGTACTGCTCCCCCGCCACCTCGGCGAGACCGCCCTGGAGCTGGGTCATCTGCTCCTGGCTGCGGGCCACCTGGTCCTGCAGCTGGTCGGCCTGCTTGCGCAGCTGGTCGGCCCGCTCCTTGGCGCCGTTGTACTTCTCCGCCGCCTGCTCCTGCTCCTCCTGGAGCTGGTCGATCTGCGCCTTGACATCCGTTTTGTTCGGCTGCGGCGCGGCGTGCGCGGCCACCTGGGCGGAGAGGGCGACCGCGGTCGCAGCAGCAGCGGTGAGCACGGAGATCCGCGCGCGGCTCGGCTGCTTGGGACGGCGGTGGGAGGCCAAGGGTCCTGCTCCTTCTTCCAACGGACTCACCTGATGGGATGAGATTCCGGAAAATAGGTTTGACGCCAGACCCTAGTGAAGATCTATCCGTTTTGCCACTCCCCCGTAGGTGTGAACTCCGGTCCGCACACTGACGACACGGGACCCGCACACCACCCCGGAACCACTCCTGACCAGGCATCGCACGGCCGCTCGGGATCAGGGGCGCGCCAGCCGGTTCAGCAGCAGCACCGAGGCCACGGGGCGCGCGCCCGCCTTCCGCACGCCGTCCGCGACCTCCCGGTCGGTGGACACCACCACCACCGGACGGCCCTGCGGCTCGGCCCGCACCAGACGGCGGATCAGCTCGTCGGCCGTCTCCCCGGTCCGGCTGAACCGCACCCGGACCCCGCGCGGCGGCGCCATGATCACCGGGACGTCGAGGTCCTGCCCGTCGAACACGCAGGTGACCTCCGCCTGGGTGCGCTGCGCCAGCATCGCCAGCCCGCCCAGCAGCCGGATCCGCTGCTGCTCCAGCGGCAGCGTCGGATAACCGGTCTTGGTCACGTTGTAGCCGTCCACCACCAGGTGCACCTGGGGGATCGCCAGCAGCTGGTCCAGCAGCGCCGGATCGTCCTCGGCCAGCCCGCGCCGGGCCACGTCGTGGGGCGAGGCCGCCCCCGGCACCACCGCCTCCACCAGGTCCGCCGGGCGGATCTGGGAGACCGGCAGCGCCAGCTCCCGCTGGAGCCCCTGGGCCGACTGCAGCACGGTGTCCAGCAGCAGCCGCAGCCGCATGTCCTCGACGCTGCGCCCCTCACGGGCCGACCGGCGGCCCTGCTCGACCGCGTTCTCCAGCTCCGAGACCCGGTGCCTGAGCCTGCGCGCCTCGGTCTCGGCCGCACCGCGCTCGGCCGCGGCCTGCGCCTTCAGCGCTTCCAGCTCGCCGGCCACCCTGCGGGTCTCGGCCTGCGCCCGGCGGGTGTCGCTCTCCAGCGACCGCACCTTCTTGCGCAGCGACTCGGCCTCCTTGCGGACGCCGTCCGACTCGGCCCGCTGCCGGTCCACGTCAGCCCGCGCGGAGGCCCGCACCTCGGCCAGCTCCGCCTGCAGCTTCTCCGCCAGCCGGGCCGACTCCGCGGCCGCGTCCTCGGCACCGGCCCGCTCGGCCTCCTCGCCGGCCTCGGCCACCAGCCGGCTCCAGCCCGCCGAACGCACCAGGTAGGCGGCGGCCGCGACGTCCATCGGATCGGCGGCGCTCGGGACGGTGCCCGACTCCAGCGCCTTCACCAGGTCCGGCTGCCCGAGGCGCAGCCGCTCCGCTATCCGCACCCGGAAGGCCGGCTCCGCCTCCAGGGCCGCCGCCAGCGCGGTGGCCGCGTACTTGGCCCGCCGCGCCGGGGTGAACTTCACGTACTGACGCAGGCTCTGCGGGAGCTCGCCCGCCGGCAGCCCGCCGAGCGCGTCCGAGGCCAGCCCGACCACTCGCCGGCGCACGCCCTCGGGCAGCGGCCGGTCGAGCTTCTCGACGGCGTGCTCCGCCGCGGGCTCGGAGGAGTCGTTCGCCGCCCCGGCCGCCGCCCCGGCCCGGGCCTCGGCCGCAGCGGGCTGAAGCCCCTGGGCTTCGCCGGGCTCCTTCGCTGCGTCCACCACGTCCTCGGCTCCGATCCTGGTCCAGCGGGGCACGGCCGCGACCTCCCCCTGTCGTCACGCTCCGTGCGTCTTGTTCTGCATTGTCCCGTGCGGCGCGGGTGGGCGCGCCGCGCACCCACCCGCCGCGGCGGCGGGGATCAGCCCTGCTCGGTGGGGGCCTGCGCCCCCTCCGCACCCGGGCGGGCCACCAGCTCGACCTGGTCCACCGCGTTGCACCAGCGGCAGCGCACCGACTCGATGGTCTCGCTCAGCACCTCGGTCTCCTCGACCCTGGACTCGCCGGCCAGGTCGAAGTGCAGGAACTCGGTCACCCGCGCGGTGCGGGTCACGTCGAAGCGGGTGAGGTTGCCGCACAGGGTGCAGCGCCAGCGCGTCTCGGCGGTCAGGGCGGGGACGGTCATCGGGGGTCCTCTCGGGTGGTCCCTTCGTGGGCTAGGCGCTCCCCCCGGAGCCCCGGCATCGGCGGCGGGAGGCGGGAATGCCCGCCCCAAGCCTATTGCCTGGGGCAACCATCGCGGCCACCGGTTGCCCGAACACCCGGACTGGTCCACCTGCCGTAAACCGCCGTGTCACCTGCGGCGCCCGGAGGGATGCTTGGCCGCATGGCGCTCGCGGTCCCCGACGACACCGCCGCCCGGGGCGGCCGCCCGGCCGCGACCGTCCCGGCGGTCAGCTACGCCCTGATCGCACTCAACACCCTGGTCTTCCTGCTCGGCCCGGCCGCCGGGCTCAACCCGCTGTACGGCACCGGCCGGGCCCGGGTCTGCGCGGAGCAGCGGTACGAGCAGCGCTGGGGCGCCGTCCCGGCCGAGGTGCTGGCCGGGCGGCCGCTGACCGCCGCGCAGCTGGCCGAGGCCCCCGACCCGGTCCCCGGCTGCCCGGCCGCCCCGACCCCGGGCAAGCACCCGGCCCTGTCCGTCCTCACCGGCCTCTTCCTGCACGCCGGCTGGCTGCACCTGCTGGGGAACCTGCTCTTCCTCCAGGTCTTCGGCCCCACCGTCGAACAGCGGCTGGGCCGGGCCCGCTACGCCGTCTTCTACCTGGCCGCCGGCAGCCTGACCACGTACGGCTTCGCGCTCGCCGAGGCGCACTCGCCGAACTCCACCCGGGTGCTCATCGGGGCCTCCGGGGCGATCGCCGCCGCGCTCGGCGCCTATCTGCGCCTCCACCCCCGGGCCCGGGTCACCACCCTCGTCCCGCTGCTGCTGTTCCTGCCGCTGCGGTTCCCCGCCTGGCTGGTGCTCGGCCTCTGGTTCGCCCTGCAGTGGTGGTCGGTGCACTCGGCCGGGCCCGGGGTGGCGTACCTGGTGCACGTGATCGGCTTCTCGGCCGGGTTCCTCTACGCCTGCACCGTGGTTCGCCACCCCCCGCGACGACCCGGCCGACGCCCGATACGCTGGCGGCACCCCACAAAGGAGCCCGAACTGTGATCACCGCCATCGTCCTGATCAAGACCAGTGTCGACCGCATCCCGGAGATCGCCGAATCCATCGCCGCCATCGACGGCGTCAGCGAGGTCTACTCGGTGACCGGGGGCTACAACCTGGTGGCGATGGTGCGGGTGCGCCGGCACGACGACCTGGCCGAGGTCATCCCGGGCCGGCTCAACAAGGTCCCGGGCGTGGCCCACACCGAGACCCAGATCGCCTTCCGCACCTACTCCCAGCACGACCTGGAAGCCGCCTTCGCCCTCGGCCTGGACGAGTAGCGCTCAGCCCTCGCGCCGGCTCCGGTCGATCTGCACGGTCGCGACGCAGCGACCGCCCTCGTTGCGGTAGTTCCAGGCCGCCCCGTCCGTGACCAGCTCCCGGACGGCGGTCAGGAAGCGGTCGACGTGCTCGTCCGGCGTCCCGGCGCCGAAGCTCACCCGGATCGCGTTCAGGCTGCGCTCGCCCGGCAGCGAGGGCTCCGGCGCGCCGCACTCGGACGGGGCGACGTCCTCGTCCCCGAGCAGCGTGCGCACCAGCGGGTGGGCACAGAACAGGCCGTCGCGCACCCCGATGCCGTACTCGGCGGACAGCGCGGCCGAGAAGTGCGAGCTGTTCCAGCCCCGGACGACGAAGGACAGCACGCCGACCTGGGCGGAGTCGGAGCCGAACAGGTTCAGCACCTTGACCTGCGGGATCCGCTCCAGCCCGGCCGTCAGCCGGGCGATCAGCTGCTGCTCGCGGGCCTCCAGCGCGTCGAACCCGGCCTCGGTCAGGGCCCGGCAGGCCGAGGCGATCGCGTAGGCGCCGATGACGTTCGGCGAGCCGGCCTCGTGCCGGGCCGGGCCGGTGTGCCACTGCACGGCCACCGAGCCGTCGCTCTCCCGGGCCACCGTCCGGGTCGCCCCGCCGCCGGCCAGGTACGGCTCGGCCGCGTCCAGCCAGTCCGCCCGGCCGGCCAGCACCCCGGCGCCGAACGGCGCGTAGATCTTGTGGCCGGAGAAGGCGATCCAGTCGACGTCCAGCTCGCGGACCGAGACCCGGTGGTGCGGCGCCAGCTGGGCGGCGTCCAGCACCACCCGGGCGCCGTGCCGGTGCGCGGTCCGGGTCAGCTCGGCGACCGGCCACAGCTCGCCGGTCACGTTGGAGGCGCCGGTGACGCAGAGCAGCTTGGGGCCCTCGGGCGCCCCGGCGAGGGCGGCGTCCAGCGCGGCCACCGCCTCGGCCCGGGAGCGCGGCGCCCGCAGGTAGGTGACGCCCAGTCCGGCGTGCGCCCAGGGCAGCAGCGAGGCGTGGTGCTCGGTCTCGAAGGCGAACACCCGGGTGCCGGCCGGAACGGCCGCGGCCAGCAGGTTGAGCGAGTCGGTGGTGGCCCGGGTGAAGACCACCTGGTCGCCCTCGCGCAGGTCGAGGAACTCACCGACGGTGCGGCGGCTCTGCTCGAACAGGTCGGTGGACAGCTGGGAGAGGTACCCGGCCCCGCGGTGGACGCTGCCGTAGTACGGCGCGTAGGCGGCGACGTCGTCCCACACCCGCTGGAGCGCCGGGGAGCTGGCCGCGTAGTCCAGCGCCGCGTAGCCGACCTTCTCACCGTTGGCGAGCGGGACCTGGACGTCGGCGCCGAGGACGGCGAGCGGGGCGCAGGTCTCGGTGGTGGCGAGAGGGGACATGAGGATGCACTCCTTCAGGGGTGAGGGACCCCGGGAGTGCTAGTCGTCGGGCGTCCGCGCTTGTCGCACGGACGGCTTGCCGTGACGACCCGGTCCTCACCCAGGGCACCCCGCCACGGACGGAGGGTTGCCGGACAGCCAGCTGGGGCTTCGCACTGTCACTCATGACCTGGCCAAGACTCTAGGCCGCGTCCATCGGGTGGTCAAACGGGCATCCAGCATCCGGACAGCGCGGGAGCCCGTGCCGGCGTTCCGGCACGGGCTCCCCAACTACCGCCTCAGATCCGGCTGGTGGCCTCCGACCAGCGTCGCAGCAGGTCCTGCGCGGCACCGGAGTCGATCGCCTCCGCGGCCCGCTCCATGCCGGCCGCCAGCTGCTCGGCGAGCGGCGCCTCGCCGAGGTCCAGCGCGACCAGCGCCGCCGCCGTGTTCAGCAGGACGGCGTCCCGCACCGGCCCGTGCTCCCCCGCCAGCAGCCGCCGCGCGACCTCGGCGTTGTACGAGGCGTCCGCCCCGCGCAGCGCCTCGATGCCGACCAGCTCGATGCCGACGTCCCGCGGGTCGAAGGTGGTCTCGGTGACCACCCCGTCGCGCACCAGCCAGACCTGCGAGGTGGTGGTGATGGTCAGCTCGTCCAGCCCGTCGTCGCCGCGGAAGACCAGCGCCGTCGCGCCCCGTTCGGCCAGCACCCCGGCGATCAGCCCGGCCAGCCGGGTGTCGAAGCAGCCGATGGCGTGCGCGGTGACCTTGGCCGGGTTGGTGAGCGGGCCGAGGATGTTGAAGGAGGTCGGCACCCCGAGGTCGCGCCGCGCGGTGGCGGCGTGCCGCATCGAGGGGTGGAACTTGGCCGCGAAGCAGAAGGTGAGACCGACCTCCTCGGCCACCTCGGCGACCCGCTGCGAGGAGAGGTCCAGCGCCACCCCGAGCTTCTCCAGCACGTCCGAGGAGCCGCTGGCGGAGGAGGCCGACCGGTTGCCGTGCTTGACCACCTTGGCGCCGGCGGCCGCCGCGACGATCGCCGACATGGTGGAGATGTTGACGGTCTTCGCCCGGTCCCCGCCGGTGCCGACGATGTCCACCGCCGGTCCGGGGATCTCCAGCGGCTCGGCGTGCTCGTACATCGCGTCGACCAGGCCGGCGATCTCCTCGACCGACTCGCCCTTGGCCCGCAGCGCGATCATGAACCCGGCCACCTGCACGGGGGACGCCTCGCCGCTCATGATCCGGTCCATCGCCCACGCGGTGGACGCGCGGTCGAGGTCCTCCCCCTGCAGCAGCGCGGCCAGGAGGTCCGGCCAGGTGCGGATCACCTGCGCGGGGTCGCTACCGCCGTTCGCAGGGTTCACGTTCACCATGGCTGACTCCAGCTGTTTGTCGGTTCCCCACTCCGGGGGGACGTCCGTACGGATGGAGCCAGCCTATCGAGCGAAGGGGCCGCTTCTACCCCTCTCTTTTCCAGTTGCCGGGGGGGAATTCAGCGGACGACCGGAGTCCGCTTCGCCAGCCGCGCCCGCAGCAGGGTGGCGACCGCCCCGGCCAGCGCCACCGGCTCCACCGGGCGGGAGATGGCCGCGTCCGCCCGGCTCCAGGCGGCGAGCCAGGAGTCCTGCGGCCGGCCGATCAGCACCAGCACCGGCGGGCAGCCGTAGATCTCGTCCTTGAGCTGGCGCCCGAGCCCCAGCCCCCCGGCCGGAACGGCCTCGCCGTCCAGCACGCAGAGGTCCACGCCCCCCTTCTCCAGTGCCTTGAGCACCGCGGGGGTGGTCGCGCACTCCAGGTAGGACAGTTCCGGAAGATCCTCGGCGGGCCGACGGCCGAGCGCCGTCAGCACCTGCTCGCGGGTGTTGCGGTCGTCGCTGTAGACGAGGACGGTGAGCGTCTCATCGGTCGTGTACGCCATGGGCCCTGCTCCCTCAAGTGTGATCCGGACCACGTTCGCCTGATCCGGATGCTACTCCCGATCACCCCCCGCCGAGTCCCCCTCGCGCACGATCCGTCCCGAGCCGCCGCGCCCCGGGCTCACCCGCCCGGAGGACGGCCCGTCACCCGATCCCGTCCAGTCCACCCGTACGGCCGACCCCGGGCCCGTCCCCTTACCCCCCACGGCTGGTCCGACCGTGCAGCGACGCGCCGGGCAACGGGGTCGCAGGCCCCTCCGAGGAACCATCAGAAAAGGGACACGCCGCTGCTCAACCCCCGTCCGGGCACCCCGGCACCCCCCAAGGGGGCATACCGCACGCACCGGACACTCCGAGGGACACCCCCCGACGTGAAGACGGAATAAGGGACCGACATAATGTCCGTCGTGGCGACAGCAACAGCAGTAGAAACCGGGCACGCGCACGGATCGGTCAACCGGCCGAACATGGTCAGCGTCGGAACGATCGTCTGGCTCAGTTCCGAGTTGATGTTCTTCGCGGCCCTCTTCGCGATGTACTTCACGCTCCGCTCCGTCAAGGGGCCGGAGTTCTGGACCGAGAAGGCCCACGCCCTCAACGTGCCCTTCTCCTCGGTCAACACCACGATCCTGGTGCTCTCCTCGCTCACCTGCCAGCTCGGCGTGTTCGCTGCCGAGCGCGGTGACGTGAAGAAGCTCCGGGCGTGGTTCATCCTCACGTTCGCCATGGGCGCGGTCTTCATCGGCGGCCAGGTCTTCGAGTACACCGAGCTGGTCAAGAAGGACGGCCTGTCGCTGTCCTCCGACCCGTACGGCACGGTGTTCTACCTGACCACCGGCTTCCACGGGCTGCACGTGACGGGTGGTCTGATCGCCTTCCTGCTGGTCCTGGGACGGACGTACGCAGCCAAGCGCTTCACGCACGAGCAGGCCACCGCGGCGATCGTCGTGTCGTACTACTGGCACTTCGTCGACGTCGTGTGGATCGGCCTGTTCGCGACCATCTACCTGATCAAGTAACCAGCTGATCAGGTCGCTGGCCACCGGCTGCGGCCCCCGCCCTCACCGGCGACGGGCCGCTTCTGCCGGTGCCGACGCTCCCACCGACCGACCGCGCGCGCAGCCCTAGACAGGCAGCCTCGTGCCGGCCAGACCGGCCGCCGGGTGCACCCACCAGTCGACCAGATCCTGACACCGGGGTTATTCCGTGAAAAAGCTCTCCGCACGACGGCGCCACCCATTGGCGGCGCTGGTCGTCCTACTTCTCGCCCTGGCGGCAACCGGGGGGCTGTACGCCGCGTTCGCGCCCGCCGACAAGGCGCAGGCCGACGTCGCCGCGCAGTCGCTCGCGATCGATGAGGGCAAGAAGCTCTTCGCCGTCGGCTGCTCCTCCTGCCACGGCATGAACGGCCAGGGCAGCAGTGACGGTCCGAGCCTGGTCGGCGTCGGCTCCGCCGCTGTCGACTTCCAGGTCGGCACCGGCCGCATGCCCGCCCAGCAGCCCGGCGCCCAGGTCCCGCGCAAGAAGAACATCTACTCGCAGGCCGAGATCGACCAGCTCGCCGCCTACGTCGCCTCGCTCGGTCCCGGCCCGGTGACCCCGACGGAGGAGCAGTTCACCTCGACCAACCCCGAGGACATCTCCAAGGGTGGCGAGCTGTTCCGCACCAACTGCGCCCAGTGCCACAACTTCGCCGGCCAGGGTGGTGCCCTGACCAAGGGCAAGTACGCCCCGTCGCTCGAGGGCGTGGACGCCAAGCACATCTACGAGGCCATGCAGACCGGCCCGCAGAACATGCCGTCGTTCCCGGACACCACCATGCCCGAGGAGCAGAAGAAGCAGATCGTGGCCTTCGTCCGCCACACCACCAACGATGAGCCCAACCCCGGCGGTCTCACCCTGGGCAGCCTCGGTCCGGTGACCGAGGGCCTGTTCGGCTGGATCTTCGGCCTCGGCACGCTCATCGCGGTCGCGATCTGGGTCGCCGCCCACACCACCAAGGCCAAGAAGTCATGAGCCACGACATGTCAGAAGAGAAGCTCCCGGAGCCGCACGGCTCCGCCGGCGAGGTGGCCGACCACGGCAGCCCGTTCGCCGACCCGGGCCTGCCGGCCCACGAGCCCCGGCGCACCGACATCGACGAGCGGGCCGCCCAGCGCGCCGAGCGCCAGGTCTCGCTGATGTTCGTGATCTCGATGCTCGCCACCGTGGGCTTCATCGCCTCGTACGTGGCCATCGACCCGGACAAGATCGTCTACATCTTCCCGCTCGGTCACGTCAGCGCGCTGAACTTCGCGCTCGGCCTGACCCTGGGCATCGCGCTGTTCATGATCGGCGCGGGTGCGGTCCACTGGGCCCGCACCCTGATGTCGGACGTCGAGCTGCCGGCCGAGCGTCACCCGATCGAGGCGTCCGACGAGGTCCGCGCGGACGTCATCGAGCAGTTCAAGACCGGCGCCGCCGAGTCCGGCTTCGGCCGCCGCAAGATGATCCGCAACACCCTGATCGGCTCCATGGCGCTGGTCCCGCTCTCCGGCGTGGTCCTGCTCCGTGACCTTGGCCCGCTTCCCGAGAAGAAGCTCAAGGAGACCGGTTGGAAGGAGGCGACCGAGGCCAAGCCGCTGCCGCTGATCAACATGAACACGCTGCAGCCGATGAAGCCCGAGGACATCGTCATCGGCTCGCTCACCTTCGCCATGCCGGAGGGCCTGTCCACGCACAGCGAGGACTTCCAGCAGCGGATCGCCAAGGACGCCCTGATGCTGGTCCGCATCGCGCCCGAGGACATCAAGGACGAGAAGTCCAAGGAGCTCGGCTTCGAGGGCATCCTCGCCTACTCCAAGATCTGCACCCACGTCGGCTGCCCGATCAGCCTGTACGAGCAGCAGACCCACCACGCGCTCTGCCCCTGCCACCAGTCGACCTTCGACCTGGCGGACGGCGCCCGCGTGATCTTCGGCCCGGCCGGTCACCCGCTGCCGCAGCTGAAGATCATCACTGACGAGAAGGGCAACCTGGTCGCCACCGGCGACTTCGCGGAGCCCGTCGGCCCGAGCTACTGGGAGCGTGCTCGATGAGTAGCGCGAGCAGCACCACGACCGGTGCCGCCAAGCCCTCCAGCACGCGTGAAAAGCCCGCCAACAAGTGGGAAGCCGCGGCTGACTGGACGGACGGCCGGCTGGGGATCTACTCCCTCGCCAAGGCCAACCTGCGGAAGATCTTCCCGGACCACTGGTCCTTCATGCTGGGCGAGATCTGCCTCTACACCTTCGTCATCATCATCCTGACCGGCGTCTACCTGACGCTGTTCTTCAAGCCCTCGATGGCCGAGGTCGTCTACGACGGCTCGTACGTGCCGCTCAAGGGCATCCCGATGTCGGAGGCCTACGCCTCCACGGTGGACATCAGCTTCGAGGTCCGCGGCGGTCTGCTGATCCGCCAGATCCACCACTGGGCCGCCCTGGTCTTCGTGGCCGCGATGCTCGTGCACATGATGCGCGTGTTCTTCACCGGCGCGTTCCGCAAGCCGCGTGAGATCAACTGGGTCTTCGGCTTCCTGCTGCTGGTCCTGGGCATGTTCGACGGCTTCTTCGGCTACTCCCTGCCGGACGACCTGCTGTCGGGCACCGGTATCCGCTTCATGGAAGGCGCGATCCTCGCCGTCCCGCTGATCGGCACCTACGTCCAGATGTTCCTGTTCGGGGGCGAGTTCCCCGGCCACGACATCGTGCCGCGCTTCTTCACGATCCACGTGCTGCTGATCCCGGGCATCATGCTCGGCCTGCTGGTGGCGCACCTGATCCTGGTCTTCTACCACAAGCACACCCAGTGGGCGGGCCCGGGCAAGACCGAGAAGAACGTCGTCGGCATGCCGCTGATGCCGGTCTACATGGCCAAGGCCGGTGGCTTCTTCTTCCTGGTGTTCGGCCTCATCGCCGTCGTCTCGGCGATCGCCACGATCAACCCGATCTGGGCGTACGGCCCGTACCGTCCGGACCAGGTCTCCACGGACGCCCAGCCCGACTGGTACATGGGCTTCTCCGAGGGTCTGATCCGTGTCATGCCGGGCTGGGAGATCAGCGTCTGGGGCGGCCACACCCTCAACCTGGGTGTCATGATCCCGCTGGCGATCTTCCCGCTGGTCCTGGTCTCGATCGCGGTCTACCCGTTCATCGAGAGCTGGATCACCGGCGACAAGCGCGAGCACCACATCCTGGACCGCCCGCGCAACGCTCCGGTCCGCACCGCCCTGGGTGCCGCCTGGATCAGCCTCTACCTGGTGCTGCTGATGGGTGGTGGCAACGACCTGTTCGCCACCCACCTGCACCTGTCGATCAACTCGATCACCTACTTCGTCCGCGTCGGCTTCTTCGTCGTCCCGGTCGTCGTCTTCATCATCACCAAGCGCTGGTGCCTCGGCCTCCAGCGCCGTGACAAGGAGAAGGTGCTGCACGGCCGCGAGACGGGCGTCATCAAGCGCCTGCCGCACGGCGAGTTCATCGAGGTGCACGCCCAGCTGCCGCAGAAGGACCTGTTCAAGCTCACCGCGCACGACCAGAACCAGCCGGTCGAGCTGCCGGCCCAGACGGACGAGAACGGCGTGGCCCGCAAGGCCGGCGTCCTCACCCGCACCCGGGCCAAGCTCTCCCGCGGCTTCTACGGCGAGGGCAGCCAGATCCCCAAGCCGACCGCCGAGGAGCACCACGAGATCACCAGCGGCCACGGCCACCACTGATCCCGTAAGCGCCACCGCGCCACCCCGAGGGCCGCTGACCAGAGTTCTTCTGGTCAGCGGCCCTCGGGCGTGTCCGGCGGCTTTCCCGTACCCGCCCGCCGCGCCACCAGGAGCCCCCGTGCAGCTGTCCGTCGACCCCGCCTCGGCCACTCCCCCGTACGAGCAGATCCGCGCCCAGATCGCCGACCGGGCCCGCTCCGGCGAGCTGCCGACCGGGCTGCGGCTGCCCACCGTCCGGGCCCTGGCCGAGGAGCTGGGGCTGGCCGCCGGCACCGTCGCCCGGGCCTACCGCGAGCTGGAGGCGGACGGCGTGGTGGAGACCCACGGCCGGCGCGGCACGCTGATCGCCGCCACCGGGGACGCCGCCCACCGGCTGACCGCCGAGGCCGCCGCCGAGTTCGCCGCCCGGGCGAGCCGCCTGGGCGTCTCCCGCTCGGACGCCCTGGCCGCCGTGGACACCGCTCTGCGGCTGGCCTTCCCGGAGGGCTGACGGGCCCCTCCCGGGCCCGTCAGAGGTCGGGGCGGATCATCCCCGCGGCGGGGGCCTGGGAGGGCGGTGCGGTGGTGCTGACGGGCTGTCCCGAGGCGCTGTGCTTGACCCAGTCCGTCCAGGCGACGTTCCAGTCCCCGAAGCCGTTGCCGAAGGACTCCATCGCGCCGCCCCGGCTGTTCACCACCGTCACCAGGTCCCCGACCCGGGTGTGCTGGTAGAACCACTCGGCGTTGCCGGTGCTCATGCCGGTGCAGCCGTGGCTGACGTTCTCGATGCCCTGCGAGCCGACCGACCAGGGCGCCGCGTGGACGTACTCGCCGCTCCAGGTCACCCGGGTGGCCCACTTCACGTCGAGGTCGTACGACTCCGTGCTGCCAGCGGCTATGCCGATGGTCTCGCCGTTCATCCGGACCGACCGCTCCTGGCCGAGCACCACCTTGACGCCGTTGCGGGTGTCGAAGCCGGGCTTGCCGGTGGTGACCGGGATGGTCTTCAGCACCTCGCCGTCGCGCTTCAGGGTGAGCTCGTGGGCGGACGCGTCGATCACCGACTCCACCCGCTCGCCGATCCGCAGCTTCAGCGAGCTGCGGTCACCGCCGTAGAGGCCCTCCGCGATCCGGCTGCCGGTGCCGTCGAAGGCCAGCGAGACGGCCGTGCCGGCCGGCCAGTAGGCCTCCGGGCGGAAGTGCAGGTTCTTGTCGTCCACCCAGTACCAGGCCCCGGTGACGACGGGCTGGGAGCCGACGGTCAGGGCCCGCTCGACCTCCTGGCGGGCCTGCGGGTCCGTCACCGCCTCGGAGAGCTGCACGGTGAGCGGCTGGCCCACCCCGTAGACGCCGGTGCCGGAGGAGTCAGGGCCGAGCTTGGCGGTCAGCAGGCGCTGGGCGGCGACGGTGCTGAAGCGCGCGGTGGTGTCGCCGCGGCCGCCCCTGCCGTCGTCGGCGGAGATCCGCACCGTGTACGCGGTCGAGGCCTTCAGCCGTCCGG
The DNA here is from genome assembly GCF_042724755.1 of Kitasatospora sp. NPDC127067. Taxonomy (NCBI): domain Bacteria; kingdom Bacillati; phylum Actinomycetota; class Actinomycetes; order Kitasatosporales; family Streptomycetaceae; genus Kitasatospora; species Kitasatospora sp. NPDC127067. Next base: position 31,928 of record NZ_JBHXEM010000051.1, read on the forward strand.
TGGTCTGCCAGCTGCGCTGGTCCTCCGCGAGCTTCCCGGCGACCACCCGGCCGTCCGGGCCGACCACGGTGACGTCGGTGAGCGTGCTGCCCTGGACGGCGCTCACGGTGACCGGCTGCGCGGGATCGGCCTTGCCGTCCGCCGAGAGGTGGACCAGCGGGGCCGCGTCGATCCGGTGCGGCCCGACGGGCTCGTCGCCCCCGGCCGTGCAGGCGGCCAGCGGGGCCAGCACTGCGAGGGCCAGCGAGATGCCGCCTAGAGCTGCGATTCCACGCCTGTCGGCCATGACCGCCTCCGAGGGTTCGCACGATTGCTCAGATCGTAGGAACGCCCCCCGGTGAAGCGACATTCGAGGGACTCCCGGTTCACCCACCGGAGTGAGGCCGTCATCCCGGGGACGCAGCAGGGCCGGTCCCCCCGTGCGGGAGGACCGGCCCTGGTGCCGGAGGCGGGAACCTACTGGTTCTGGTTCTCGCCCCGGTAGAACTCGAAGACCCATCCGAAGATGCCGATCATGATGATCGGGGCGGCCCAGAACATCAGCCACCAGCCGAAGATCACGCCCAGGAAGGCGAGCGCGCCACCGAGCGCCAGCGAGAGCGGCTGCCAGCTGTGCGGGGCGAAGAAGCCCAGCTCGCCGGAGTCGTCCGCGACCTCGGCCTCGGGGTTGTCACCCGCGCCGCTGTCCACCCGGCGGGCGGTGAAGGCGAGGTAGTACCCGATGAAGGCGCACAGGCCGAAGGCCAGGAACAGCGCGGTGGTACCGGCCGCCTCGATGCCCTTGTCCGAGTGGTTGGTCCACAGGCCGTAGGTCACGGCCATGGCCAGCACGAAGACCGACAGGCCCAGGAAGATCTTTCCCTGTTCCTTCATCAGGCGTCACCCTCCTTGTTGCCCTTGCCCAGCTTCGGGGCGTCGTACTTCGCCGGGGTCACACCGGCGAGGTGCTTGGCCGGCTCGCCGTGGTTCTCCAGGTAGTCCAGCGCGGCGATCTCCGGGTGGTGGAGGTCGAAGGCCGGGGATTCGGAGCGGATCCGCGGGAGGGTGAGGAAGTTGTGCCGCGGCGGCGGGCAGGAGGTCGCCCACTCCAGCGAGCGGCCGAAGCCCCACGGGTCGTCCACGGTGACCTTCTCGCCGTACTTGGCGGTCTTCCAGACGTTGTAGAGGAACGGCAGGATCGACAGGCCGAGCACGAAGGACCCGATGGTCGAGACGGTGTTCAGGGTGGTGAAGCCGTCCGAGCTCAGGTAGTCGGCGTAGCGGCGGGGCATGCCCTCCGCGCCGAGCCAGTGCTGCACCAGGAAGGTGGTGTGGAAGCCGAAGAACAGCGTCCAGAAGGTGATCCTGCCGAGGCGCTCGTCCAGCATCTTGCCGGTCATCTTCGGCCACCAGAAGTGGAAGCCGGCGAACATCGCGAACACGACGGTGCCGAAGACCACGTAGTGGAAGTGGGCGACGACGAAGTACGAGTCCGAGACGTGGAAGTCGATCGGCGGGGAGGCCAGCAGAACACCGGTCAGACCACCGAAGAGGAAGGTGACCAGGAAGCCGACCGTCCAGAGCATCGGGGTCTCGAAGCTCAGCGAGCCCTTCCACATGGTGCCGACCCAGTTGAAGAACTTCACACCGGTCGGGACCGCGATCAGGAAGGTCATGAACGAGAAGAACGGCAGCAACACCTGCCCGGTGACGTACATGTGGTGCGCCCACACCGTCACGGACAGACCGGCGATCGCGATGGTGGCCGCGACCAGACCGGAGTAACCGAACATCGGCTTGCGGCTGAAGACCGGGATGATCTCCGACACGATGCCGAAGAACGGCAGCGCGATGATGTACACCTCGGGGTGGCCGAAGAACCAGAAGAGGTGCTGCCACAGCAGGGCCCCGCCGTTGGCCGGGTCGAAGACGTGGGCACCGAACTTGCGGTCCGCCTCCAGGGCGAACAGCGCGGCGGCCAGCACCGGGAAGGCCAGCAGGACCAGCACCGAGGTCAGCAGGACGTTCCAGACGAAGATCGACATCCGGAACATCGTCATGCCCGGAGCGCGCATGCAGATGATCGTGGTGATGAAGTTGACCGCGCCGAGGATCGTGCCGAAGCCGGAGAAGGCCAGACCCATGATCCACATGTCGCCGCCGATGCCGGGCGAGTGCACCGCGTCGGACAGCGGGGAGTAGGCGAACCAACCGAAGTTGGCGGCGCCGTTCGGGGTCAGGAAGCCCGCCACCGCGATGGTCGAGCCGAAGAGGTACAGCCAGTACGCGAACATGTTCAGACGCGGGAACGCCACGTCCGGGGCGCCGATCTGGAGCGGCATGATCCAGTTCGCGAAGCCGGCGAAGAGCGGCGTCGCGAACATCAGCAGCATGATCGTGCCGTGCATCGTGAACGCCTGGTTGAACTGCTCGTTCGACAGGATCTGGGTCCCGGGACGAGCCAGCTCGGCACGCATGACCAGGGCGAGGATGCCACCGATCAGGAAGAAGGCGAACGACGTGCCCAGGTACAGCGTGCCGATCGTCTTGTGGTCAGTGGTGGTCAACCACTTGATGATGGTCGAACCCGGCTTGCGGGTCCGCTGCGCCCCGACCGTGACGGCCTCGGCGCCCCCGCCGGCCGCGGCGGGCTCGTTGAGGATTGTCACTTCTCTTCACTTCCCATGGTGATCAGGCCGGAGGGCACCGCACCGTTCTGGCCCTTGGCGCGAAGCTCGGCCAGGTGCTTGTCGTAGTCGGCGCGGTCGACGACCTTGACGTTGAACAGCATGCGCGAGTGGTCGACGCCGCAGAGCTCGGCGCACTTGCCCATGTACTCGCCCTTGACGGTCGGCGTGACCTCGAACTTGTTCACCACGCCCGGCACGACGTCCATCTTCATCAGGAAGTTGACGGGCCAGAAGTCGTGGATGACGTCACGCGAGGTGAGGCGGAACTGAACCGACTCGTTGACCGGCAGCCAGAGCGTCGGAGCGTCCTTGGGCGTACCGACCTCGTACGCGGCGTCCCGGTTGGCCGGGTCGGGAGTCTCGGTGTTCTCGTAGTTGAACGCCCAGCTCCACTGGAAACCGACCACGTTGACGTAGTGCTGCGGCTTCTCGGAGGTGGAGGTCAGCTTCGCCTCGTCGCGGGCGACGAAGTAGAAGAGGACCGAGACGATGATGATGGGGACCGCGGTGTAGAGCGCCTCGATGGGCACGTTGTACCGGGTCTGCGGAGGGATCTCCACACCGGTGCGCTTGCGCCGGTGGAAGATCACGCTCCAGATGATCAGACCCCACATCAGTACGCCGACCACCAGCGCCGCGATCCAGGAGCCCTGCCACATCTGGAGGACCAAGGGCCCTTCCTGGGTGACGGGACTCGGGAGGCCAAGCCTGGGGAGGTCGTTGGCCGAGCAGCCGGTGGCGGTCGCGATGACGAGGCCCAGTGCCAGCGCCTGAGGCAGCTTCCGCCGCATCGTGCGCCGCGGCGAGCGGTCGGAGCCGTTGGGACTCACGTAGCGCCTTCCCGAAGTCTCGCCCGCCTTCGCGTCGCCCCGGGGAGGAGTGTGAGCCTCCCCGGCGACCCGTCCACGGGCACGGTTTGAATGCTTATGCGGGCCAAACCCTACTCCAGCCTTATGCGCTCCTGACGGGCAGCCCCCGGTAACGCGCCGCCCGCTAGCCCGATCAGGCCCGGTGGGGGCTGCGTCGCAGGTCATCGTAGGCATTCGAGGTCCGTACGCCCGATCGGGGGATGACCTCGGACGACGCCCGTGACGGCCCGTCGGACGCGGACGAAGCGGACATTCGGGATGATCGACTGACGGCGGGTGAGCCGTGCGAGGGGCCCCGGACACCGGCCGGGTGTGCGTTAAATGTCACCGTGTACTTCGACGCGGCCTCGACGGCCCCTCTGCACCCCGTCGCGCGGCAGGCGCTGACCGCCGCCCTGGACGAGGGCTGGGCCGATCCGGCCCGGCTCTACCGCTCCGGCCGACAGGCCCGGATGCTGCTGGACGCCGCCCGCGAGACGGTGGCCGCGGTGCTGGGCACCCGGGCGGACGAGATCGCCTTCACCGCGAGCGGCACCCAGGCCGTCCAACTCGGCCTGCTGGGCGCGCTGGCCGGGAACCGGCGGCGCGGCGGCCACTTCACGCACTCCGCGGTGGAGCACTCCAGCGTGCTGCACGTCGCGGAACGCCACCTGGCGGGCGGGGGCGAGGTCTCGGTGGCGCCGGTGGACCGCGGCGGCCGGGCCGATCCGGCGGCCTTCGGGGCGCTGCTGCGCCCGGACACCGCGCTGGCCGCGCTGCAGAGCGCCAACCACGAGGTCGGCACGGTGCAGCCGGTCGGCGAGGTCGCCGAGCTGTGCGCCGCGGCCGGCGTCCCGCTGCTGGTGGACGCGGCGCAGAGCGCCGGGCGGGTGGACGTCCCGGCGGGCTGGTCGCTGCTGACCGCGAGCGCCCACAAGTGGGGCGGCCCGCCCGGGGTCGGGGTGCTGGCGGTGCGCAAGGGCGTCCGGTACGCCTCGCCGCTGCCGGCCGACGAGCGCGAGGGCGGCCGGGTGCCCGGCTACGTCAACGTCCCCGCGATCGTGGCCGCGGCCGCCTCGCTGCGCGCCGTACGGGCCGAGGCCGAGCGGGAGAACAGCCGGCTGCACGCGCTGGTGGAGCGGATCCGCACCCGGGTGCCCCAGCTGGTGCCCGAGGTCGAGGTGGTCGGCGACCCGGTGCGGCGGCTGCCGCACATCGTCACCTTCTCCTGCCTGTACGTGGACGGGGAGGTGCTGCTGACCGAGCTGGACCGGGCGGGCTTCGCGGTCTCCTCCGGCTCCTCCTGCACCTCGTCCACGCTGACGCCCAGCCACGTGCTGGCGGCGATGGGCGTGCTCACCGAGGGGAACGTGCGGGTCTCGCTGCCGTACGGGACGGCCGAGGCCGACGTGGAGCGCTTCCTCGCGGTGCTGCCGGACCTGGTGGCCGGCGTCCGGGCGCCGCTCGGGCTGGACCTGCCGGCGCCCGGGCCCGCGCCCGAACCCGAACCGGCGGCCCGGGAGTCGCTGCTGGTCATCGACGCGCTGGGCAAGCGCTGCCCGCTGCCGGTGATCGAGCTGGCGAAGCGGATCGGCGAGGTGCCGCTGGGCGGCACGGTCGCGGTGCTGGCGGACGACGAGGCTGCCCGGCTGGACATCCCGGCCTGGTGCGGGATGCGCGGGCAGGAGTACGCGGGCGAGGCCCCGGCCGCCGAGTACGGCGGCGACCGGGGCTCGGCCTACCTCGTGCTGCGTCGCTCCTGAGCGGGGCGGACTACTTGACCAGGTGCGCGCTGATCTCGGCGACCGCCTCGGCGCCGTAGGCCTCCTCGAAGCGCTTCAGGAAGGCGGCCGGGCGCAGCTCGTACTCCTGGGTGCCGACGGTCTCGATCACCAGGGTGGCGAGCATGCAGCCGAGCTGGGCGGAGCGCTCCAGGTCGAGGTCCCAGGACAGGCCGGCCAGGAAGCCGGCGCGGAAGGCGTCGCCGACGCCGGTCGGGTCGACCTTGGCCTCCTCCTTGGCGCAGCCGACCAGGATCGGCGCCTCGCCCTTGCGCTCGATCCGGACGCCCTTGCTGCCCAGGGTGGTGATCCGGGTGCCGACGCGGGTGAGCAGCTCCTCGGCGTCCCAGCCGGTCTTGCTCTCGATCAGCGCGGCCTCGTACTCGTTGGTGAAGAGGTACGCGGCGCCGTCCACGATCTCGCGGATGTCGTCGCCCTCCAGGCGGGCCAGCTGCTGGGAGGGGTCGGCGGCGAAGGCGTAGCCGCGGGTGCGGCACTCCTGGGTGTGGCGGACCATGCCCTGCGGGTCGTCGGCGCCGATCAGGACGAGGTCCAGGCCGCCGACGCGGTCGGCGATCGGCTTCAGCTCGATGTTGCGGGCCTCGGCCATGGCACCGGTGTAGAACGAGGCGATCTGGTTGTGGTCCTCGTCCGTGGTGCACATGAAGCGCGCGGTGTGCCGGGTCTCGGAGATGTGGACGGAGTCGCAGTCCACGTTGTTGCGCTCCAGCCAGCTGCGGTACTCGGCGAAGTCCGCGCCGGCGGCGCCGACCAGGACCGGGCGCAGGCCGAGCACACCCATGCCGAAGGTGATGTTCGGCGCGACGCCGCCGCGGCGGATGTCCAGGGTGTCGACCAGGAAGGACAGCGACACGGTGTGCAGCTGCTCGGCGACGAGCTGGTCGGCGAACCGGCCGGGGAACGTCATCAGGTGGTCGGTGGCGATCGAGCCGGCAACGGCGATACGCACGGAAGGTCTCCTCAGGATGGCTGCGGGGCCAACGGGCAGGCGGGGATGAACCCACCCACGGTACCCGGCCCCGGGGAGCGCCCAGGCAAGAGTGCCGCAAGTTGCCGCCCGCACGGCCATGGTGGCACCCGGGGCCCTCGAACGTGTACTACCTCCCGGTAGCACTGGTGGGCGGCCGGGTCCCTGCCTAGGGTCGGCCGTGGGGGCCCGTCGCGCGGGCCCCGCCGCCGACCGTGGCAGCGTGGCCACGGCCCTGGATCGGAGCGATGCCCGATGACGACCGACCACTGCTCCCCGCCCGTCCTGCGGACCGAGGACGGCGAGACGCTCGACGCCCTGGTGGACTCCTCCCGGCGGCTGCGCCGGTTCTGGCCGCTGCTCGCGGCCGGTCCGCAGCCCGCCACCCCCGCGCCGACCGGCTTCCGGGTCCCGTCCGGGGCGCAGCGGATGGTGGCCGGGATGGCCGAGTACGGCTTCTGAGCCCGCGCCGGAACGGATCCGACCGGTACGGAACCGGATCCGACCGGAGCACGTCACATCCGCGCGGAGCGGCGAGGAAGCGGCACCGCTGAACCCTCGGGAGGATGTGCAGATGGAACCGGAGACGATGCCCCGGCGCGGTCGGCGGGCGGTGGCCCTGGCGGGTCTGGCGCTGGCGGCGGTGATGACGGTGGCCGGCTGCGGCGGGGGCGGCAAGCCCGCCTCGGACGCGGCGGCGAGCGGCTCGGCCGCCGCGTCGGCCTCGGAGAGTGCCTCCCCGCAGGCCCCGACGGACTCCGCGAGCCCGTCCTCGGCGGCGCCGACCGGGAGTTCCTCCGGCGCCTCACAGCCGGCCCGGCCGCCGGGCGGCTTCACGCCCACCCCGGCCTCGCCCGCGCCCGGGCAGCCGGCCCCCGGCACTCCCCCGGGCAACGGGATCGCGGTGGGCGAGCCGAACCCGAACGGTTCGGGCGCGCCCGTCCGTCCGCCGGTCGCCTACCGGGTGGACGGCACCACCAAGCTGACCGTCTACTTCTTCGGCGGGGTCTGCACCACGTACACGCTGAAGGCGGACGAGTCCCAGCCGGGCCGGGTGGACGTGCTGGTCGTGCCGGGCCCGCCCACCGTCCAGCCCGGGCAGGTGTGCAACGCGCTGGCCAAGCGGCAGTCGGTCTCGGCCGACCTGCGCTCGCCGCTGGCCGGGCGGACCGTCGTCGACCGGACCAGCGGCCAGGAGCTGCCGCTGGAGGGCGACCCGCACATGGGGCCGGACCCGGTCGGCCCGGACGTCGCCGGACGGTAGACGTCCCCGCGGGCGCCGGGCGGCCCCGCGCGGGCGGGAAACGAGAAGGGGGGGCCCGGGGGGGTGCCGGGGGGGCGTTAGCGCGGGGGGGGAGGGGGAAGAGGGGCCGGGAGGGCAGGCTGGGGGGGGGGTGT
>NZ_JBHXEM010000051.1:39621-55832 GCF_042724755.1 Kitasatospora sp. NPDC127067
CGCTCCCCGCCCGCGCGGGCCCGGGGGCCCCGGGGGGGGCGGGACACCCCGTGGCGGGCCCGGGGGCGCCGGGGGGGCCCCCCTTCCGCAGCGGGCCTAGCTGAACGAGTCGCCGCAGGCGCAGGAGCCGGTGGCGTTCGGGTTGTCGATGGTGAAGCCCTGCTTCTCGATGGTGTCGACGAAGTCGACGGTGGCGCCGCCCAGGTACGGGGCGCTCATCCGGTCGGTGACGACCTTGACACCGTCGAAGTCCTTGATCACGTCGCCGTCGAGCGAGCGCTCGTCGAAGAACAGCTGGTAACGCAGGCCGGAGCAGCCACCGGGCTGGACGGCGACGCGCAGCGCGAGGTCCTCGCGGCCCTCCTGCTCCAGCAGGGCCTTGACCTTGCCCGCGGCGGCATCGGTGAGGAGGATGCCACTCTCGACGGTGGTCTCGTCCTGGACGGTCATCTGCTTTCTCCCGGTCTTGACGACGGTCTGCCGCCAGTGCCAACCAACGGCCGTCCGGTTTCATTTCCCGGACGGCGATTGATTTCTGCGGCCTGTTCGCGACCGAATATCCGTGGGCCGGGTGTGCCACCCGCGTCCCCTACGCTCCCCATGCTCGCACACCCCCGCGGGACGGGTCACCGCGCGAGGTGCGGATCCGGGTGAACCGGCCCCGCGGCGGGCCGTCGGACGCCAGGATGGTTCCCATGATCCTTCGCCCGGTCAGGGACACCGCCGCGGACGCGGAGGCCGTCCAGGAGCTCGCCGACGCCGCGTTCGCCGACGCCTCCCCGGCCGCGGCGGCGCCGGGGCCGACGCCGCTGCGGCTGGCCCGGACCAGACACCTGGCGCGCACCGATCCCGGCGGCTGCTGGCTGGCGGAGAGCGCCGGCGAGCCGGTCGGGGCGGTGCTGTCGATCCGCCGGGAGGGCCTGTGGGCGCCGTCGCTGTACGCCGTCCGGCCGTCCGCGCAGGGCAGGGGCGTCGGGCGGCTGCTGCTGGAACGGGCGGCGGCGCACTCCCGGGGCTGTCTGCGCGGGATGGTCTGCGCGGCGGACTCCCCGGCGGCGGCCCGCCGCTACCGGCTGGCCGGCTTCACCCTGCACCCGGCGATGCGGCTGGCCGGGCGGGTGGACCGGGAGGGGCTGCTCGACCCGGGGGACATCCCGGTGCACCGCGGCAACGCCACTCACCTGCACCTGCTGGACTCGGTGGACCGGCGGCTGCGCGGGTCCGCGCACGGGCCGGACCACGAGCTGATGCTGGGCCACTTCGAGGAGCTGCTGATCGCCGACGCGCTGGCCGGCAGCGGCTACTGCTACCGGGACGGCGGCGTGGTGCGGCTGCTCGCGGCCACCAGCAAGCGGATCGCCGCCCGGCTGCTGCGCGAGGCGCTGTCCCGGGTGCCGGAGGGGACCGAGGCGCGGGTGGAGCACCTGACCGCGGAGCAGGAGTGGGCGCTGGACGTCGGGCTGGAGGTCGGGCTGACGCCGCGGGCCGGAGGCTTCGTCGGGGTCCGCGGGATGCGGCCGCCGACGCCGTACCTGCCGAGCGGGGCGTTCCTGTAGGGCGCGCGGGCACTCGTACGGCCCCGCCGACTGCCGACGGGGCCGTGACGGGAGCGGGCTCAGACCATGGTGTCCAGGATCTCCCGGACCATCTCCATGGTGGTGCCCGGGTGCAGGAAGGCGAACCGGGCGACGGTCTCGCCGTCCCAGCCGGTGGGGGTGACGAAGCCGATCTGGTCCGCGAGGAGCTGCTGCGACCAGCGGTAGTAGTCGTCGTTGGTCCAGCCCTTGCGCTTGAAGCAGACCGCCGAGAGCTGCGGGTCGAACAGCAGCTCCAGGTGCTCGGTCTCACGGATCAGCTGCGCGGTCTCGCGGGCCAGGGTGAGGCCGGCCTCGATGGCGTCGGTGTAGGCCTGGACGCCGTGCACGGCCAGCGAGAACCAGAGCGGCAGGCCGCGGGCGCGCCGGGTCAGGTGGTAGGCGTAGTCGGTGGGGTTCCACTCGTCGCCCTCGGTGTGCAGGACGTCCAGGTACGAGGCGTCCTGGGTGTGCACGGCGCGGGCGAGCTGCGGGTTGCGGTAGATCAGCGCGGCGCAGTCGAAGGGGGCGAACAGCCACTTGTGCGGGTCGACCACGAAGGAGTCGGCGTGCTCGATGCCCTCGTAGCGCTCCCGCACCGAGGGGGCGAACAGGCCCGCGCCGCCGTAGGCGCCGTCCACGTGGAACCACAGGTCGCGCTCGCGGGCGACCTCGGCCAGGCCCTTGAGGTCGTCGACGATGCCCTCGTTGGTGGTGCCGGCGGTGCCGACGACGCCGATCACCGTCTCCGGGTTCGGGTCGGCGGCCAGGGCGGCGCGCAGCGCCTCGCCGGTGAACCGGCGGTCGACGGTCGGGACCTTGAAGGCCTCGACGCCGATGATGTTGAAGGTGTTCTTGACCGAGGAGTGCACCTGGTCGGCGACGGCTATCCGCAGCCGCGCCTCCGGTCCGACGCCCAGTCGGCGGCGGGCGGTGTCGCGGGCGACCACCAGGGCGGAGAGGTTGCCCGCCGAGCCGCCGGAGACGAAGGTGCCGCCGGCCGACTGGGGCAGGCCCGCGCGGTCGGCGATCAGGCGCAGCACCTGGTTCTCGGCGGCGATCGCGCCGGCCGCCTCCAGCCAGGAGATGCCCTGCAGGGAGGCGCAGGAGACGACCATGTCGAACAGCAGCGCGGCCTTGGTCGGGGCGCACGGGATGAAGGACAGGTAGCGCGGGCTGTCGGCGGAGATGACCGCCCGGGACAGCTCGTGGTCGTACAGCTTGAGCACGTCGACCGGGTTGTTGCCGTCCTGGTTCAGCAGGCCGGACAGCTGGGCGCGCAGGTGCTCGCCGTCCCCGGGGTGGTCGAGCGGGACGGGGTCGTACTGCAGCCGCTCCCGCATGTAGTCGAAAACCAGGTCGACCAGTTCGTTGTCGGGCCGGTGCATGCGGTCGGATGCTGCGGACACGGCTGTCCCTCTCGGCGTGGGGTGTCGGGGGGCGTCCGACCGGCGGGACGCCTCACCGCGACGACCGGACGTGATCAGCGTAGGCAGCACGGGCGCCTCACCGCGCGTCGGAACGCGGCTGGTCAGGCAGGTTTCGGGCGTCTTCGGGCCGGTCCGCGCAGGATTCCTGCGTGCGGGCCGGGAAGGTCGTGTCCGGTGGGTCCCGGCGGGCCCGGCGAGGACCCGCAGGACACCGCCCGGGTCACCCGATGAGCTGGGAGAGGACCACCGAGGAGCGGCTGCGCTGGACGCCGGGCTCGCGCCGGATGCGCTCGATGACGGCCTCCAGGTGGCGCATGTCGGCGGCCCGCAGGTGCACCAGGGCGTCCGGGTCGCCGGTGACCGTCCAGGCGGCGATCACCTCGGGGAACTGCCGCAGGCTGGCGAGGATCTCCTCGGGGGCGGTGCGCTCGCGGCAGTAGACCTCGACGAAGGCCTCGGTCTGCCAGCCCAGCACGGACGGGTCGAGCACCACGGTGAAGCCCCGCACCACGCCGCGCGCCCGCAGCCGGTCGATCCGCCGGCGCACGGCGGTGGCGGAGAGGTTCACCTGCAGGCCGATCTCGGCGTACGAGGCGCGGCCGTCGCTGCCGAGCCGGGCGAGCAGGAGCCGGTCGGTCTCGTCCAGGTCGGCCCCGACCACCTCGTGCGCTCGGCTGCTGGTCATGGGTGCGGGGCTCCACGGGTCGTACGGGGGTCGGTGGGGCGCTCCGGCGGCGGGCTGCCGCTGCCGAAACGGTTCGTCACCATTCTGGCGGATGACCTGGACGAGTTCACCGCCGAAGGGTGACGGGCCGGAGGCCGTCACGGAACGAGCAGCACGATCTTCCCCCGGGTGCGGCCCTCGGCGCTGAGCGCCTGGGCGGAGGCGGCCTGGGCCAGCGGGAAGGTCGAGGCGACGGTGACCGTCAGCCGGCCGTCGTCGGCGAGCGCGGCCAGCTCGGCGAGGTCGCCGGCGTCCGGGCGGACCCAGACGTACCGGCCGCCGAGCGCCTTGACCCCGAAGTCGGTGGTCGAGGCGATCCGGCCCGGATCGGCCACCAGGCCGGCCGAGACCTGGACGGCACCGTGGCCGACCAGGTCGAGGGCCGCGTCCACCCCGTCGGGGGCGAGCGCGCGGACCCGGTCGGCCAGGCCCTCGCCGTACACCACCGGCTCGGCGCCGAGGCCCCGCAGGAAGTCGTGGTTGCGCTCGGCCGCGGTGCCGATCACCCGGGCGCCGAAGGCCCGGGCCAGCTGCACTGCCAGGTGGCCGACCCCGCCCGCGGCGGCGTGCACCAGGACGGTCTCCCCCTCGGCGAGGCGCAGCGCCCGCAGGCCCTGCAGGGCGGTGAGCCCGGCCAGCGGCAGGCCGCCGGACTGCGCCCAGTCCAGCGCGGCCGGCTTGCGGGCCAGGGTGCGGACCGGGGCGGAGACCAGCTCGGCGTAGGTGCCGTGCTCGACGGCGTCCTTGCGGACGTAGCCGTACACCTCGTCGCCCGGGGCGAACTCGGTGATCCCGCCGCCGACGGCGCGCACCACGCCGGCCAGGTCCCAGCCCATGACCAGCGGGAAGTGCGCGTCGAGGATGCCGTCCAGGGCGCCGTCCCGGACCTTCCAGTCCACCGGGTTCACCCCGGCCGCCCGGACCTCGACCAGGACGGAGTCGGGTCCGACCTTGGGGTCGGGCAGGTCGGTGTACTCGACCACCTCGGGGCCGCCGTAGCGGTTGATCGCGATTGCTTTCATGGCTCAGCCATACCCGCGGGCTTCGAAGTATCGATTCGGCCACGCCGGACTGCCCCGAATCGGCTATCGGGCTCCGCCGGGGGTCCGTTTCGGCGAGCGGTTCTCGTCACATCGACAGGATGGCCATCGTCACTCTGACGCTAAGCGGTTAGAATAGATAGCGTCAGTTAGACGAAAAGGCCCCACCGCTAGCTCGGCCGCACAGAAGGGCACCCGCCCGTGACCACCACCATCACCGAGACCCACGGCGTCGACCCCACTCCGACGCCGCTCGCTCTGCTGCTGCTCGGCCGCGAGGCCGATCCGAACAGCGAGCGCGGCGTCGAATGCCCCGGTGACCTCCCCCCGGCCTCCGACCCGAACCTCGTCGAGCGCGCCCGCGCGGCCAAGGCCGCGCTCGGCGACCGCGTCTTCATCCTCGGCCACCACTACCAGCGCGACGAGGTGATCGAGTTCGCCGACGTCACCGGCGACTCCTTCAAGCTCGCCCGCGACGCGGCGGCCCGCCCCGAGGCCGAGTACATCGTCTTCTGCGGCGTGCACTTCATGGCCGAGTCCGCGGACATCCTCACCAGCGAGCGGCAGCAGGTCGTCCTGCCGGACCTCGCGGCCGGCTGCTCGATGGCCGACATGGCCACCGCCGAGCAGGTCGCCGAGTGCTGGGACGTGCTGACCGACGCCGGCATAGCCGACGTCACCGTCCCGGTCTCGTACATGAACTCCTCCGCCGACATCAAGGCCTTCACCGGCCGGCACGGCGGCCTCATCTGCACCTCCTCCAACGCCAAGCGCGCCCTGGAGTGGGCCTTCGAGCAGGGCCAGAAGGTCCTGTTCCTGCCCGACCAGCACCTCGGCCGCAACACCGCGGTGCGGGACATGGGCTTCTCGCTGGACGACTGCGTCGTCTACAACCCGCACCGGCCGAACGGCGGCCTGACCGCCGAGCAGCTGCGGGACGCGAAGATGATCCTCTGGCGCGGCCACTGCTCGGTGCACGGCCGGTTCAGCCTGGACTCGGTGAACGACGTCCGCGAGCGGATCCCCGGCGTGACCGTCCTGGTGCACCCCGAGTGCAAGCACGAGGTCGTCGCGGCCGCCGACATGGTGGGCTCGACCGAGTACATCATCAAGGCGCTGGACGCCGCCGAGCCCGGCTCCAAGTGGGCCATCGGCACCGAGCTGAACCTCGTCCGCCGCCTGGCCAAGGCGCACCCGGACAAGGAGATCGTCTTCCTGGACCGCGCGGTCTGCTTCTGCTCGACCATGAACCGGATCGACCTGCCGCACCTGGTGTGGGCGCTGGAGTCGCTGGTCGAGGGCCGGGTGCCGAACGTGATCACCGTCGACCCGGAGACCGAGAAGCACGCCAAGGCGGCCCTGGACCGGATGCTGGCCCTGCCGTAGCCCGTCCCGCGGACAACGGCGAAGGGCGGGCCCCCTCCCACCGGAGGGGGCCCGCCCTTTCGTCTGGCAGCAGCCGCGGGCGCTACTCGGGGAAGCCCGGGATCACGCCCTCGCCGTCGGCCATCAGCAGCTCGCGGACCTCGTCGATCGTCGCGTCGGCGCTCGGCAGGATCAGCTCGGACGGCTCCAGCGAATCCAGCGGCACCGGGGTGCCGTACTGCTTCACCGCGTCGATGAGCTTGCCGTAGGCCTGGCGGAAGAGCGTCTCGTCCCCCGAATCCACCGCAGTGACGAGCTCGGCGTCGAGCTCGTTGAGCAGGCTCAGGTGGTCGTCGCCCACCTCGTACTGCCCCTCACCCATGACCCTCATGATCATGCCGTGCGTCTCCCTGGTTCGTGGGTCGAGCTCAGATCACTTGTTGTAATTGATGCGCGGGGTGTCCTGCTGCGGCTGCGGCTGGACGTCCTGCTTGCCCTGCTCGATCGCGGCGGGGCCGGTCGAGGAGGGGCCGGACAGCTCGGCCTTCATCCGGGCCAGCTCCAGCTCGACGTCGGAACCGCCGGCCACCCGCTCCAGCTCGGCCTCGATGTCGTCCTTGCGGCCGAGACCGCTCGCGTCGTCGAGCGCGCCCGAGGCGAGCAGCTCGTCGATCGCACCGGCCCGGGCCTGCATCTGGGCCGTCTTGTCCTCGGCACGCTGGATCGCCAGGCCGACGTCGCCCATCTCCTCCGAGATCCCGGAGAAGGACTCGGCGATGCGGGTCTGCGCCTGGGCGGCCGTGTACGTCGCCTTGATGGTCTCCTTCTTGGTGCGGAAGGCGTCCACCTTGGCCTGAAGTCGCTGGGAGGCGAGCGTGAGCTTCTCCTCCTCGGCCTGGAGCTGCTGGTACTGCGTCTCCAGGTCGGTGATCTGCGACTGCATGTTGGCCTTGCGGGTCAGCGCCTCGCGGGCGAGGTCCTCGCGGCCGAGCGACAGCGCCTTGCGGCCCTGGTCCTCGTACTTGGCGGACTGCTGCTGCAGCTGCGTCAGCTGGAGTTCGAGCCGCTTGCGCGAGGTCGCGACGTCCGCGACACCACGCCGTACCTTCTGCAGCAGTTCGAGCTGCTTCTGGTAGGAGTAGTCGAGCGTCTCACGGGGATCCTCCGCCCGATCCAAGGCCTTGTTCGCCTTGGAGCGGAAGATCAACCCCATACGCTTCATGATTCCGTCGCTCATGGGCCTCGGGTGCCCCCTTCTCCGGCCTGCGGTCTTTATCTCGTTACCAGACACGACGAGTGTATGTGCAGCGAGCCCGTCGCCGCAGTGCACCTGCCTGCAACAAGACTGCTACAGCGACCAGTGGCGTTTCCTCCTCCCCCGGGTGGATCCGCCCCTCATACCCCCCATCGTCCATCCGACTGATCCCCTACGGGAAGGCCCCGGGAAACCCGCTTCGGACGGCGACCTGGCGGTATCGATATGCGTTTGGGTCCGAGGGCACCCGTGGAAGCCGCGTCGCACCCCGTACGCTGGTGGTGTGTTCCGACGCCGTTCAGATGATGCCGCCGCCTCCGCCACCGTGCTGGAGAAGCAGGACGAGACGACCCAGGCCCGCGATCCGCAGGCCAAGAAGGGCCGCCCCACCCCCAAGCGCAGTGAGGCCGAGGCCAACCGGCGTACCCGGGTGACCGTGCCCAAGGACCGCAAGGAGGCCGCCCGTCAAGGGCGCGAGCGGATGCGCACCGAGCGCGAGAAGCAGCGCCAGGCCCTGATGAACGGCGACGAGCGCCACCTGCCGGCCCGCGACAAGGGCCCGGTGCGCAAGTTCGCCCGCGACTACGTGGACTCCCGCTGGTCGCTCGCCGAGTTCTTCCTGCCGGCCGCCGTGGTCATCCTGGTGCTCAGCATCGTCAAGGTGCCGACGCTCCAGCTGCTCTCCACCCTGCTGTTCCTGCTGTTCTTCGTGCTCGTGATCCTGGACTTCGTCCGCCTCGGCTTCGGCCTGCGCAAGCAGCTCGCCGAGCGCTTCGCCGGGCAGAACACCCGCGGCGCCGTCGCGTACGGCATCATGCGCACCCTCCAGATGCGCCGGCTGCGCCTGCCCAAGCCGCAGGTGCGGCGCGGGGAGAAGCCCTGACCGCCGAACCGGTCGACTCCGGCTGGGCCCCCCCGTCCTGGGAGGGGCCCGGCCTCTACGCGCTTCCGGGGCAGGGGGACGGCGGCCACGACCGTCTCGCCCAGGAGCGCAGGCTGCCCTCGCGCAGCGGGTCCTTCGCGGGCGGCACCGGCGCCTGGCTGGACCGGCTCGGCGGGCTGCGCAACTTCGTCCGCCAGGAGCTCGTCGCCCGCCAGCTCGCCGAACAGCTCGCCGGGCGCAGCGCGCAGCGGGTGCTCGACATCGGCTGCGGCCAGGGCACCCAGGCCCTGCGGCTGGCCCGGGCCGGCCACTACGTCACCGGGATCGACTCGGACCCGGTCGCACTCGGCGTCGCCCAGGGGGCGCTCGCCGAGGAGCCGCCGGAGGTCCGCGGCCGGATGCAGCTGCTCAGCGGCGACGGCCACCAGTGCGGGCGCTGGTTCGGCCCGCGCAGCTTCGACGTGGTGCTCTGCCACGGCGTGCTGATGTACCTGCCCGACCCCGATCCGATGATCGCCTCGCTGGCCCGGCTGCTGGCCCCCGGCGGATTGCTCTCGCTGCTGGTCCGCAACCGCGACGCGCTCGCCCTGCGGCCGGCCGCCGCCGGGGACTGGCGGGCCGCCCTGCACGCCTTCGAGAGCGACCGGTACTACAACCGGCTCGGGCTGGCCGCGCGGGCCGACCGGCTCGGCGACCTCACCGTCACCCTCTCCGAGGTGTCGGTGCCGCTGCGGCACTGGTACGGCGTGCGGGTCTTCACCGACAACGCCCCGGACGACGCGGCCCCGCCGGTGGACGGGCGGCAGCTGGCCCAGCTCCTGGAAGCCGAGTACCGGGCCGGCCGCACCGACCCGTACCGGCAGGTCGCCGCGCTCCTGCACGTGATCGGGGCGAAGTAGCCCCGGACGGAGCCGGTCCGGCCGGAGCGGCTCCGGGGCGGAGCAGCCGCCGGGCGACCGCCCCACCCCGTCGGGCCTACTCCTCGCGCAGGCTCATCGCATAGACGACGCGGTCGTCGTCCAGCAGCACCGCGGTGTCCACACCGTCCTCCGCGAGCTGCTTCCAGGTCTCCCCGATCCAGGTCTCGGCGTCTCCCTGGCCCGCGAACTCCTCCTGGCCGCCGCCGGGCGTCACCGCGCTGCCGTCCGCCTTCTCGTACCGCCACGTCCAGACCATGCCGGCTCCTCCCACTGACCACGCTGCCTGTGTTGCTGCGCACCATAGCCTGCCCGGCCCGATCTTCCGTATGCCTGGTCCGGCGGCCTGGTCCGGCGGCCCGGTCCGGCAGGATGGGCGGCATGGCGACCCCCTCCGAGCCCACCCGTCCCCCGCTGCCCCGCACCCTGCTGCTCGGCGGCGCCCGCTCCGGCAAGTCCACCCGCGCCGAACAGCTGCTCGCCGACCACCCGGACGTCCTGTACGTGGCCACCGGCGGCACCCGGGACGGCGACGCCGAGTGGGCCCAGCGGGTCGCGCTGCACCGGGAGCGCCGCCCGTCGAGCTGGCGCACCGCCGAGACCTGCGACCTGGAGGCCGTGCTGGCCGACCCCACCGACCCGGCCCCGGTGCTGGTCGACTGCCTGGCACTGTGGCTGACCTCCGTCATGGACGAGTGCGACGCCTGGGACGACGAGGTCTGGGCGGACCGGGGCGAAAGCGCGGTCCAGCGCCGCTGCGAGGCGCTGGCACGCGCCTGGGCGGCCACCGGGCGCACGGTCGTCGCGGTGAGCAACGAGGTCGGCATGGGCGTCGTCCCCGCCACCGCCGCGGGCCGCCGCTTCCGCGACACCCTGGGCCGGCTCAACATGGCCGTGGCGGACGCCTCGGAGCGGGTCCTGCTGGTCGTGGCCGGGCAGGTGCTGACCGTCAAGCCAGCCGCAGGCTGAACACCTTCGGCGTGTAGCCTTCCGGACGATGGACACGACCGTGGATCTCGATACGTTCTCCTCTCTCGTCGAGCGCCCCGACGAGAGCGCCCGGCGGGCCGCCGACGAGCGCTGGCAGGCGGCCGACCGCCCGCGCGGCGGGCTCGGCAAGCTGGAGGAGCTGGGCAGCTGGCTGGCCTCCGTGCAGGGGCGCTCCCCGGTGCGGCCGATCTCCGCTCCCAAGGTGCTGCTGTTCGCCGCCGACCACGGCGTCGCGGCGCTCGGGGTGTCCCGGATGCCCGCCGAGGGCGGCACCGCGGCCCGGGTGCGGGCCGTGCTCGACGGCAGCGCGCCGGTGTCCCGGCTGGCCGCGCGCTACGGCGCCCGGGTGCGGGTCGTCGACGTCGCGGTGGACGCCGACCCGGCCGACTTCCCGGACGAGGTGGTCACCCACCGGATCCGGCGCGGCTCCGGGCGGATCGACGTCGAGGACGCGCTCACCGCGCAGGAGACCGTCCGGGCGTTCCGGGCCGGCATGGCCGTCGCCGACGAGGAGGCCGACGCCGGCACCGACCTGGTGCTGCTCGGCGACCTCGGGGTCGGCGCCACCACGGTGGCCGGCGTGCTGGTCGGCGCGCTCTGCGGGACGGACGCGGCGGCGGTGACCGGGCGCGGCTCCGGGATCGACGACCGGGTGTGGATGGTCAAGTGCGCCACGATCCGGGACTCGCTGCGGCGGGCCCGGCCGGTGCTCGGCGACCAGCTCGCGCTGCTCGGCGCCACCGGCGGGGCCGACTTCGCGGCGATCACCGGCTTCCTGCTCCAGGCGGCCGTGCGGCGGCTGCCGGTGGTGCTGGACGGTGTGGTCTCGGCGGCCTGCGCGCTGGTCGCGCAGCGGATCGCCTTCCGGGCGCCCGAGTGGTGGCGGGCCGGGCAGTCCAGCGGCGAGCCGGCCCAGGCGAAGGCGTACGACCGGCTGACCCTGACGCCGTTGCAGGACCAGGGCATCACCATGGGCGAGGGCTTCGGCGCGCTGCTGGCGCTGCCCCTGCTCCAGGCCGCGGGGGACGTGCTCGCGGACGAGGCGCCGAAGCCGTTCGTGCCGATGGCGCCGAGCGCGCCGAAGGAGCAGCCGAGGCTGCCCTCGGCGGCGGACCTGCTCCGGAAGCTGTAGCGAACCGGCCCGCGCCCCCGGCCGACGGCACGACAACCCCGGGAACGCCCCTGCCAGGGGCGTTCCCGCCGTGAGAGGAACGTGTTCATGGCGAGCGGCACCGATCGGGCCACCTGGGCCGACGGCCTGCGGTTCGGGTTCGGGACGCTGTCCGTACTGCGGGTGCGGGTGGAACGGTGGGACCGGGCGGCGGCGGCCCGGGCGATGCTGACGGCTCCGCTGGTCGGGCTGGTGCTGGGCGCACTGGCCGCCACGGCCGGGGCCCTGGTGGCCTGGCGGGCGGGCGGGCCGCTCGGCGCGGTGACCGCGGTGGGAGTGCTCGCCGGGCTGACCCGGGGACTCCACCTGGACGGCCTGGCGGACGTCGCCGACGGACTCGGCAGCGGCAAACCGGCCGAGGACGCGCTGCGCATCATGAAGCAGTCCGACATCGGTCCGTTCGGCGTGCTGACCCTGGTGCTCGTCCTGCTCGCCCAGGTGGCCGCGCTGGCCGGACAGTTCGCCCACTCCCCGCTGCGCGGCGCGCTCGCGGTGCTCGCCTCGGCGACGGCCGCGCGGTGCGCGCTCGCCTGGGGCTGCCTGCGGTCGGTGCCGGCCGCCCGGCCGGGCGGGCTGGGGGCGATGGTGGCGGGCACCGTGGCGCCCGTCGGAGCCGCCGCCGCGACGGCCGTCGCGGCGCTCGCCCTGGCCGCGGCGGGACTGTCCGACGGGTGGTCAGCCCTCCGTCTCCCGCTGGCCGTTGTGCTCGGCACGGGCTGCGCCCGGCTGCTGCTCGGACGGTGCGTGCGCAGGTTCGGCGGGATCACCGGTGACGTGCTCGGCGCGATGGCCGAAACCGCCGCGACCGCCTCGCTGTTCGCCCTGGCGTTGCTCGGCTGATACCGGGCGGCGCGTGATCCCAGCATGCGGACTACCATGCGTGGAGCACCGCAGCCCTGCACCGTGGCAGGTCCTGCCCGCCCGGCGCGTACCGAGGAGCCGGGGCCTCTGGTGTGCGCGGCCGCCTCGGACGGACGCGCGCGCCAGGGGGCCCGGACCCCGGAGGCCCGCCGGCGGACGGCCTGCGACGGCGGGCTGCGCCGGTGCGGCAGCCTCGCCGTGGCCGGCCGTGGACCGCGAAAGAACAGGACGCATTACGTGACTGCATTGTCTGTGAGCACCTCCTCCGCCGCCTCGCTGCGCGCGGACGCCCTGGTGATCGGTGTCGCGAAGGGCCCGAAGGGCATCGTGCTGGCCCCCGGCGCCGAGGCCGTCAACGAGGCGTTCGAGGGCAAGCTGACCGAGGTCCTCAGCACCCTGGGCGCGACCGGCGCCGAGGGCGAGGCCGTCAAGGTCCCCTCCCCCGCCGGCCTGAAGGCCGCGCTCGTGCTCGCGGTCGGCCTGGGCGAGGCCGCCGAGGACGGCTACCAGCTGGAGGCGCTGCGCCGCGCCGCCGGTGTCGCCGCCCGTACGCTGGCCGGCGCCAAGAAGGCCGCGCTGGCCCTGCCCGCCGAGTCCGCCGCCGACATCGAGGCGGTCGCGCTGGGCGGCCTGCTCGGCTCGTACGCCTTCGGCACGTACAAGGCCAACGGCAACGGCAAGGAGCCGGTCGGCGAGCTGGTCCTGCTGGCCGCCCGCAAGGGCAGCAAGGACGCCAAGGCCGCCGTGGAGCGCGCCGCCGCGGTCGGCGAGGAGATGAACCGGGCCCGCGACCTGGTCAACACCGCGCCGAACGACCTGAACCCGAAGAGCTTCGCCGCGATCGCCCAGGCGGCCGGCAAGGAGCACGGCCTCAAGGTCGAGGTGCTGGACGAGAAGGCGCTGACCAAGGGCGGCTTCGGCGGCCTGCTGGGCGTCGGCGTCGGCTCGGAGAACCCGCCCCGCCTGGTGAAGGTGGCCTACACCCACCCGAAGGCCAAGGCCACCCTGGCGTTCGTCGGCAAGGGCATCACCTACGACTCGGGCGGCATCTCGCTGAAGCCGGCCGGCCACAACGAGACCATGAAGTGCGACATGGCCGGTGCCGCCGCCGTGTTCGCCGCCGTGGTGGCCGCCAAGCGCCTGGGCCTGGCCGTCAACGTGACGGGCTGGCTGGCGCTGGCCGAGAACATGCCGTCCGGCTCCGCCACCCGCCCGGGTGACGTGCTGAAGATGTACGGCGGCAAGACCGTCGAGGTCCTGAACACGGACGCCGAGGGCCGCCTGGTGCTGGCCGACGCGATCGTGCGGGCCGGCGAGGAGAACCCGGACGTCATCGTCGACGTGGCCACCCTGACCGGCGCCATGGTGCTGGCCCTGGGCAACCGCACCTTCGGCGTGATGGCCAACGGCGACGAGCTGCGCGAGGAGCTGCACGTCCTGGCCGGCGAGGCGGGCGAGCAGTCCTGGCCGATGCCGCTGCCGGCGGACCTGCGCAAGGGCTTCACCGAGTCGACCATCGCCGACCTGGCCAACATGGGCGAGCGGATGGGCGGCGGCCTGGTGGCCGGCCTGTTCCTGAAGGAGTTCGTGGCCGAGGGCATCGACTGGGCGCACCTGGACATCGCCGGTCCGGCGTTCCACGAGGGCGCGCCGTACGGCTACACCCCGAAGGGCGGCACCGCGAGCGCGGTGCGCACCCTGGTCCGCTTCGCCGAGCAGAGGGCGAACGGCAAGGCCTGATCCAGGCATGCCCTGAACCAGGCACCCCCGGACCCGGGGCGCCCCCTGGTCCAGGACCCGCTGCGACGGGGCCCGGCGCGTGTGCGCCGGGCCCCGTCGTCGTTCCGGCCCGGTTACCTGCGAGTAGGACCGGTGGCCGTGGCGCACCTCTGTTCGCTGCGGGCGAAACTTTGTTCCGCAGTACGGAAGAAGCTGTGACGAGCAACGCGGAAGACGCCCGTCCGGCGGCTGTCAACACCGCGCTGAGCTGCGATGATGCCCTTCCGTCGGGGGTGTTCCCGCCCCGGTGACCGCTCCGCGGGACACCCCTGGGGCGGACCCGGACATCAGCCACCGTGAACAAGTGCGAAGATGTATTTCCGGCACGACTGGGCGCCCCACAAAGGCTTCCGACCCACCGGACCGCGACCGGCCCGGCGACCCACCCCATGCATGGAGGACGTGACGTGGCGAACGACGCCAGCACCGTTTTCGACGTAGTCATTCTCGGAGGCGGAAGCGGCGGTTACGCCGCGGCGCTCCGCGCCGCTCAGCTGGGCCTGAGCGTCGCCCTGGTCGAGAAGGGTGAGCTGGGCGGCACCTGCCTGCACCGCGGCTGCATCCCGACCAAGGCGCTCCTGCACGCCGCGGAGATCGCGGACGAGACGAAGGAGGCCGCCGAGTTCGGCGTTCTGGCCACCTTCCAGGGCATCGACATCAACGGCGTCCACAAGTACAAGGACGACGTCATCGCCGGCCTGTACAAGGGCCTCCAGGGCCTGGTGGCCTCCCGCAAGGTCACCTTCATCCAGGGCGAGGGCAAGCTCTCCTCGCAGACCTCGGTGGACGTCAACGGCCAGCGCATCGAGGGCCGCCACATCGTCCTGGCCACCGGCTCCGTGCCGCGCTCGATCCCGGGCCTGGAGATCGACGGCAACCGCGTGATCTCCTCCGACCACGCCCTGAAGCTCGGCTTCATCCCGAAGTCGGCCGTCATCCTCGGCGGCGGCGTGATCGGCGTCGAGTTCGCCTCGGTCTGGAAGTCCTTCGGCGTCGAGGTCACCATCGTCGAGGCGCTGCCGCACCTCGTCCCGCTGGAGGACGAGAACTCCTCCAAGCTGCTGGAGCGCGCGTTCCGCAAGCGCGGCATCAAGTTCGAGCTGAAGGCCCGCTTCTCGGGCGTCGAGTACACCGAGACCGGTGTCCGCGTCTCCACCGAGAACGGCAAGCAGATCGACGCCGACCTGCTGCTCGTCGCCATCGGCCGCGGCCCGGTCTCCTCCGGCCTCGGCTACGAGGAGAACGGCGTCGCGATGGACCGCGGCTACGTCCTGGTCGACGAGTACATGCGCACCAACGTGCCCACCATCTCCGCCGTCGGCGACCTCGCCCCGACCCTCCAGCTGGCCCACGTCGGCTTCGCCGAGGGCATCCTGGTCGCCGAGCGCCTGGCCGGCCTCAAGCCGGTGCCGATCGACTACGACGGCGTTCCGCGCGTGACCTACTCCAACCCCGAGGTGGCCTCCGTCGGCATCTCCGAGGCCAAGGCCGTCGAGCTGTACGGCAAGGAGAAGGTCGTCACCCTGAAGTACAACCTGGCCGGCAACGGCAAGAGCAAGATCCTGAAGACCGCCGGCGAGATCAAGCTCGTCCAGGTCAAGGACGGCGCCGTGGTCGGCGTCCACATGGTCGGCGCCCGCATGGGCGAGCAGGTCGGAGAGGCCCAGCTGATCTACAACTGGGAGGCCCTCCCGGCCGAGGTCGCGCAGCTCATCCACGCGCACCCGACCCAGTCCGAGGCCCTGGGCGAGGCGCACCTGGCGCTGGCCGGCAAGCCGCTGCACGCGCACGACTGATCACGCCCCACCCCCTTTCCCGGTACTTCCCGTACGCAAGTACTTCCCGTACGCAAGACTTGATAGGAGTCGCTGAAACCATGGCGGTCTCAGTAACACTGCCCGCGCTGGGCGAGAGCGTTTCCGAGGGCACCGTCACCCGCTGGCTGAAGGCCGAGGGTGAGCGTGTCGAGGTCGACGAGCCGCTGCTGGAGGTGTCGACCGACAAGGTCGACACCGAGATCCCGGCCCCGGCCTCCGGCATCCTGGCCTCGATCAAGGTCGCCGAGGACGAGACCGTCGAGGTGGGCGCCGAGCTGGCGATCATCGACGACGGCTCGGGCGCCCCGGTCGCCGCCGCGGCCCCCGCCGTCGAGGCCGCGCCCGACGCCCCCCCGGCCCCCGACGCCGCGCCGGACGCCGCAGCCCCGTCCGACCCGGCGCCCC